>CAXGVP010000570.1:0-3279 GCA_964013055.1 uncultured Albimonas sp. | reverse complement strand
GACGACGCGGCGCCTTCGGCGCGGCGCTTTAGGCGGGGCGGGCGGGGCCGCGAGTGGTCAGGCCAGCAGCTTGCCGGGGTTGAGGATGCCCGCGGGGTCCATCGCGGCCTTCAGGCGGCGCATCAGGGCCATCTCGACCGGGTCCTTCAGGCGCGCCATCTCGTGCATCCGCAGCCGGCCGACCCCGTGCTCGGCGGTGATCGAGCCGTTCATCTCCGCCACCAGGTCGTGGACGATACGGTTGATCGCATTGGTCTCCGCCTTCCAGGCGGCGTCGGTCCAGTCCTCGGGCCGGATCGGGTTGTAGTGCAGGTTGCCGTCGCCGGCGTGGCCGAAAGTGCAGGGGCGGAAGCCGGGGTAGACCGCCGCCAGCGCCGCGTCGGCGCGGGCCACGAACTCGGGGATGCGCGAGACGGGGACCGAGATGTCGTGCTTGATCCCGGCGCCCGCGCGCTGCTGCACCTCGGCCTGGTCCTCGCGGATCCGCCAGAGTTTCTGCGCCTGATCCAGGGACGAGGGCAGGACGGCGTCCGTCGCGACGCCCTTCTCCAGGGCCTCGCCCAGGGCGGCCTCGAGCGTCTCGGCCATGCGGCCCTGCGGGCCGGGGCCGTCGACCTGCAGCAGGACGCGCCACTCGGCGCCGGGCATCGGGTCCTCGTGGCCCATGGTCTGCGTGGCCAGCGTGAAGCAGATCTCGTGCATCAGCTCGAAGGCGGTGACGGTCTCGCCCATGGCGGATTTCATCAGCGCCAGCAGCTCGATGCCGGCCTCGGCGGAGGGCACGGCGACCAGCGCCACGGCGCTGTCCTTCGGCTTCGGGAACAGCTTCAGCGTGGCTGCGGTGATGATCCCCAGCGTGCCCTCGGCGCCCAGGAACACCTGCTTCACGTCGTAGCCGGCGTTGTCCTTGCGCAGCGCCCGCAGCCCGTCCCAGATCTCGCCCTGGGCGGTGACCACCTCCAGCCCCAGCACCAGCGCGCGGGCGTTGCCGTAGCGCAGGACCTGCACGCCGCCGGCGTTGGTCGAGAGGTTCCCGCCGATCCGGCAGGTCCCCTCGGCGGCCAGCGACAGGGGGAACAGGCGGTCGTGCCTGGCGGCCTCCTCCTGCACGGTCTGCAGGATCACGCCGGCCTCGACGGTCATCGAGTCGTTCAGCGGGTCGACCTCCCGGATCCGGGTCATGCGCGCCAGCGACAGCACGATCTCCGAGCCGCCCATGTGCGGCTGGCCGCCGCCGGTCAGGCCGGTGTTGCCGGACTGGGCGACGATGGGCACGCCCGCCTCGGCGCAGATGCGCACGATGGCGGCGACTTCGGCGGTGGTCTCGGGGCGCAGGACCAGCGGGACCTCGCCCTGCCAGCCGTCGCGCCAGGCGACCACGTGGGGGGCGATGTCGGCGGGGTCCTCGGCCACGCCCTTCGGGCCGACGGCGGCCTTCAGGCGGGCGAGGACCTCGGGCGGGACAGGGGCGGCGCCGGGCAGGGGATAGAGACGGTCGTCCATCGAGCTCTTTCAGATCTTTGCGAATTTCGCGAGCGCGTCGCGGAAGGAGAGGCCGCGGTCCATCTCCGCCATCGCGCGGGCGTCGTCGGCGGCGTAGCCGGCGGCCAGCTCGGCGATCTCGGCGGCGCGGTCGGCAGGCAGGACCACCACCCCGGTGCCGTCGGCGACGATCACGTCGCCGGGCGAGACGGGGATGCCGGCGACGACGACGGGCTCGTTGATGGCCTCGACCCGGATCCGGGTCTTGCCGGGGGTGGGGACCATGTGGGCGGAGAAGACGGGGAAGCCGAATTCCTGGATTTCCTCGCGGTCGCGCACGCCGCCGTCGACGATCAGGCCCTCGATCCCCTTCAGCTTCGCGGCGTAGGAGGCCATGCCGCCCCAGGTCGAGACCGGGGCGCCGCCGTTCGCCACCACGATCACGTCGCCGGGGCCGGCGGCGTCGATCATGTGGCCGACCTTGAAGTCCTCGACGGGGAAGGAGCCCTTGGGCCCGGTGACCTCCCGCGCGGTGACCGCGCGGCCGACGCAGCGCAGGCCGGGGCCGGCGGCGTGCAGGCCCAGCATGACGCCGCCGGCGCCGGTCTCGTCGATGGCGTTGGCGAGGGTCGGGGTGGCGAGGCTGCGCAGCGCCTCCAGCACCTCGTCGGGAACGACCTTGGGCACGGGGGTCATGGGGCGGTCTCCAGGTCCAGGGCGGCGTCGATCAGGGTCTTTTCCTCGGCGTCGTGCCAGGCGTGCCAGCCGACGGCGGGGGAGGCGGCGGCGGGCCGCGAGACCAGCCGGGCGGCGCGGCCGGCCGCGCGCTCGATGCGGCGGTCGAGCCAGGGGAAGGGGCCGAGGTTCTCGGGCTCCTCCTGCGCGAAGACCAGCTCTCCGGGGGCGTCTGTCAGCGCCTGGGCGAGGGCCTCGGCCGGGAAGGGATGCAGTTGCTCGAGGCGGATCAGGGCGACCTGATCCTCCAGCCCCCGCTCGGCCCGGGCTTTCGCCAGCAGCCAGTAGAGCTTGCCGGAGCACAGGATCACGCGCCGGGCCCCTGCGGCGGGCTCCGCCAGCACCGGGGCGAAGCCGGTCCCCGGGGCGAAGGCTTCCGGCGCGGAGGTGCAGGCGGGCAGGCGCAGCAGCAGTTTCGGCGTGAACACCGCCAGCGGTTTCGGCGTCGGCAGCGCCATCTGGCGGCGGAGCAGGTGGAAATACTGGGCGGGCGTCGAGGGGGTGGCGGCGATCAGGTTGGCCTTCGCGCAGCGCGCCAGCACCCGCTCGACATGGCCGGTCGAGTGGTCCGGCCCGCCGCCGTCCCAGCCATGCGGCAGCAGCATGGTCAGGCGCGAGGTCAGCAGCCAGCGGTCCTCGCCGCCGGTGATGAACTGGTCGAACATCGGCTGGAAGACATTGAGAAAATCGCCGAACTGCGCTTCCCAGACGTCGAGGCCGTCGTATGCGGTCGAGAGCCCATATTCGAAGCCCACCACCGCGTTCTCGATCAGGGGGGAGTTGAAGACCTCCGCCGCGCCGAACTGGGAGAGGATCGAGTGGACCTCGCCCGTCTGCTGGTCGTGCAGGCGCAGGTGGCGCTGGGCGAAGGCGCCGCGGACGGCGTCCTGGCCGGAGAAGCGCAGGGGATGGCCCTCGGACAGCAGCGAGGCGAAGGCCAGCGCCTCGGCGAAGGCCCAGTCCACGGGGGCCTCCCCGCGGGCCATCTTGCGGCGCTTTGCGAGGACCTGCTGGACCTTGGGATGCAGGCGCGCGCCCGCGGGCGGCTGCGCCAGGGCGCGG
>CAXGVP010000569.1:0-3280 GCA_964013055.1 uncultured Albimonas sp. | reverse complement strand
CAGCGACATCACGTAGTGGAAGTGCGCGACCACGTAGTAGGTGTCGTGGTAGGCGCGGTCGACGCCGGCCTGCGACAGCACCACGCCGGTCACGCCGCCGACGGTGAACAGGAAGATGAAGCCAAGGGCCCAGAGCATGGGCGTCTTGAAGCTGATCGACCCGCCCCACATCGTCGCGATCCACGAGAAGATCTTGATGCCCGTGGGGACCGCGATGACCATCGTGGCCAGCATGAAGTAGGCCTGCTGGGTGTGGGACATGCCCACGGTGTACATGTGGTGCGCCCACACGACGAAGCCCAGGATGCCGATGCCGACCATGGCGTAGACCATGCCCAGGTAGCCGAAGACCGGCTTCTTGGAGAAGGTCGAGATCACGTGGCTGACGATGCCGAAGCCCGGCACGATGATCATGTAGACCTCGGGGTGACCGAAGAACCACAGCAGGTGCTGGTAGAGCACCGGGTCCCCGCCGCCGGCCGGATCGAAGAAGGTCGTGCCGAAGTTGCGGTCGGTCAGCAGCATGGTGATGGCGCCGGCCAGGACGGGCAGCGACAGCAGGATCAGGAAGGCGGTCACGAAGATCGACCAGGCGAACAGCGGCGCCTTGTGCAGGGTCATCCCCGGCGCGCGCATGTTCAGGAAGGTCGTGATCATGTTGATCGCGCCCAGGATCGACGAGGCGCCCGAGACGTGGACCGCGAAGATCGCGAGATCCATCGAGTATCCCGGCTCACGCGTGGACAGCGGCGCATAGAGCACCCATCCCACGCCCGATCCCAGCTGCTGGTCGCCGCCCGGCGACACCACCGAGAGCACCGCCAGCGTCGAGCCGGCGACGTACATCCAGTAGCTGAGGTTGTTCATCCGCGGGAACGCCATGTCCGGCGCGCCGATCATCAGCGGCATGAAGTAGTTGCCGAAGCCCCCGAACAGCGCCGGGATGACCACGAAGAACATCATCAGGATGCCGTGGGCCGTGATCATCACGTTCCACAGGTGGCCGTTCGGCGTGACGCCGTCCTCCATCAGCATGTACTGCACGCCCGGCTCCATGAGCTCGAGCCGCATGTACATGGTGAAGGCCACCGAGATCAGACCGAGCACCGCGGAGGTGATCAGGTACAGGATCCCGATATCCTTGTGGTTGGTCGAGAGGAACCACCGGGTGAAGAAACCCGGGTGGTGGTCGTCATGCGCGTGGGCCGCCGCATCCGCCATGTCTGCACTCCTGCCGCAAGCCGGGACGACGCCTGCCCGACGCCGATCCCGGTCCGGGGCTCCCTCGCCCCGGGGAATGTCTCGTTCCGCGAAGCCGTCCCTGCGCGGGATGGCGCCGCATCGGTTGATACGACGAATGCAGCCCGCCGGATCAACCTCGTCCCCCTGAGGAGCCGACCTCCGCCTCGTGGCGGCGGGGACTCCCCGAAGTCTGCGCGGACCATACCGATTTCGCCGGCGACGTCCACGCGACCGTTTCGCCCTCACCGATTTTCAAGCCCGCGGGGCTGGAAATCGGCGGCCGCCGACGGCCGCTCGGGGCGAATCCCGTCCCGAGCGGTCGCCGAATCCCCCCTCTGGGCACCCGGCGCGCCGCTCGCATTCAACACGCTGCACATGTGATTTCAAGCCGGGCCGCAGGCCCCCCGCGCGGAATGCCCGCCCACATCCGGACATTTTGATTGAAAGGAATCCTTATTGTCCGCACCTTTCCGGCACAGTCCCAGCCCGAGGAGTCTCGCATGATCAAGCCCTTGCCCCTGGCGCTCGCCGCGCTGACCAGCACCGCGCTCGCCCCGCTCGCCGCCCGCGCGACCGAGGCCGAGGCCTGCGCCGCCTTCGCCGAGCGCTACGGGATGCCCGACGTCGAGATCGCCTCGGTCGAGCCGGTCTCGGGCGAGGCCGGGTTCGCGTATTGCGACCTGCGCGGGACCATCGGCGGGACCATCGGCTTCGCCGTCCACCTGCCCGCCGAGTGGAACGGCCGCTTCCTGATGGTGGGCAACGGCGGCAAGGCGGGCGAACTGGAACTCGACGCCATGGCTCCCCACCGGGCGAAAGGCTTCGCCACCGCCACCACCGATGCCGGCCACTCCGACGCGATCCCCGAGCAGGCCTCGGCCCGCTTCGGCAAGGGCTCGATGGAGATGGAGCTCGACTTCGCCTACCGCGCGCCGCACGAGACGGCGGTGGTCGCCAAGGACATCGTCGAAGAGTTCTACGCGGCCGAGCCCAGCTATTCCTACTGGGCCGGCTGCTCCACCGGCGGGCGCCAGGGGATGATGGAAGCGCAGCGCTATCCCACCGACTTCGACGGCTACGCCATCGGCGCCCCGGTCTACCCCTACACCTACGCGCAGATCTCGGCCCCCGCCTTCGCCGGCCGCCTGTTCGGCGAGGATCCCGCCGGCGAGGCGCCGCTGATCTCGGCCGAGCAGATCCTGGAGCTGGGCAAGCATGTCGTCGCCAAATGCGACGCGATCGACGGGCTGGAGGACGGGCTGATCGCCGATCCCCGCGCCTGCGCGTTCGACCCCGCCGTCGACCTGCCCCGCTGCGAGGGCGCCGAGGCTCCCGCCGACGGCGCCTGCGCCACCGACGCCCAGGTCGAGGCGCTGGCGCTGATCTACGCCGGGGCGAAGACCTCCGCGGGCGAGGAGGTGGTCCCGGGCCTTCTGCCGGGCGCCGAGGCGATAAAGGGCGGCTGGGACCTGTTCGTGACCAAGCCCGCCGACAGCAAGCGCCCGCCGCTGGCCCACATCATCGTGCACGACAGCTTCAACTGGCTGATGTTCCCCGACGACCGTCCCGACTTCAACTACGTGACCGACTTCGACTTCGACCTGCACCCGCAGGAGATGGCGGCCTTCAAGGGCAAGATCTACAACGCCGACGACCCCGACCTGGACGCGATGACGAAGCTGGGCGGCAAGATGCTGATGTATCACGACTGGGCCGACGTCGGGATCAACCCGCTGTTCTCGATCCGCTACCTCGAAAGCGTCGAGGCCCGCCTGGCCGCGCAGGGCGCAGAGGACCCCAAGGCCGCCGCCGCCGAGATCCTGCGCCTCTACATGGTCCCGGGCATGGTCCACTGCCGCGGCGGGATCGGCTTCGACCGCGTCGACTGGATCGAGCCGCTGATGGCCTGGGTCGAGGACGGCGTCGCCCCCGAGGCGATCGAGGGCGCCAATGTCGCCGGCGAGACCCGCCCCCACTGCCCCTACCCCCAGGTCGCGACCTGGGACGGAACCGGCGACGCGGCCTCCGCCGCCAGCTT
>CAXGVP010000568.1:0-3282 GCA_964013055.1 uncultured Albimonas sp. | reverse complement strand
CCGCCGCGCAGCCCCGCCTCGGCCGCGCCTGGCTGCGCCACGCGATACGCTGGATCGGGCCGGCCGGGATGCCGCTCGACCGGATCAAGGCCCGCGTGCACGCGCGCGGCGCCTTCGGCCGCGCCCTGGCCGAGTTCGACACCGCGGCGATCGGGATCGCCAGGGCCCGCATCGACGTCGGGATGCACCGCCCTTTCGTCCACCGCGCCGCCGCGCGCCTGGACGAGGCCGGCGTCGAGGCCGACTGGCGCGAGCTCTCGATGACCGGGGTGACGGTCCCGCGGATGCTCCGGCCGATCGCCGACCGGGCGATGCGGACCTTCGGAGCGGCGGGCGCCGCGGCCGACCGGCGGCGGCGTCTGAGGGATCGGTGGCGCTGAGCCCGCCGCGCCGCGCCCGTGGCCGAGGCCGGGAGAGGCCCCGGGTCAAGCCCGGGGCGCCCTTGGGGCGAGCGTTGCGCGACCCGGCGCCGGGAGCGAGCCCGGCCCCGGCCCGGCCCGGCTGACTCACCAGGCGTCGATGTAGGTCCGGCCCTTGCCGCCCGTCAGCCGCTCGGCCGGAACCGAGCGGAGGCCGGCGAGGATCCACTGGCGGGTCTCCACCGGGTCGATGACGGCATCCAGCTCGGCGGTGATCGCCGCCTGGATCGCCTTGCCCGAGGCGTACATCTTGGCCAGCAGCTCGTCGAACAGGGCCTGCTTCTCCCTGGGGTCGGTCTTCGCCTCCAGCTCCTTGCGGAAGCCGAGGTGAACGGCGCCCTCCAGCCCCATGCCGCCGAACTCGCCGGTGGGCCAGGAGATGGTGAACAGGCTCTCGTGGAAGCCGCCGCCGGTCATCGCCATGGCGCCCAGCCCGTAGCCCTTGCGCAGGACCACCGCGAAGATCGGCACGGTGATGCCGGCGGCCGCCACGAACATGCGCGAGACGTGGCGCACCAGCGCGGTCTTCTCCGCCTCCGGCCCCACCATGAAGCCCGGCGTGTCGACGAGGCTGATCACCGGCAGCCCGAAGGTGTCGCAGATCTGCAGGAAGCGCGCCGCCTTGTCCGCGGCGGGGGCGTCGATGGCGCCGCCGAGATAGCGGCTGTCGTTGGCGATCAGGCCGAAGGGTTTTCCTTCGATCCGGACCAGCGCGGTGACGATGCCCAGCCCGAATTCCCGGCGCAGCTCCAGCACCGAGCCGTCGTCGGACATGGTCTCGATCACGTGGCGCACGTCATGGGCGCGCAGGCGGTTCTCGGGGATCGCGTGGCGCAGGAGGCGCTGGTCGGGGGCGGTCCACTCGGCCTCGTCGCCCTGGAAGTAGGAGATGTATTGCTTCGCCGCCGCGCAGGCCTCGACCTCGTCCTTCACGCGGATGTCGACGACGCCGTTCTTCGACTGCACGTCGATCGGGCCGATCTCCTCGGGCGCGAACTTGCCCAGGCCCCCGCCCTCGATCATCGCGGGGCCGGCCATGCCGATGTTGGAGGACTCGTCGGCGATGATCACGTCGCAGCAGCCCAGCAGGGCGGCGTTGCCCGCGAAGCAGCGGCCCGAGACCACGCCCACCAGCGGCGCCTTGCCCGAGAGCGCCGCGAAGCGCGCGAAGGAGGGGCCGTCGAGGCCGGCGACCGACCTGCGCTCGGTCTCGCCGGGCCGCCCGCCGCCGCCCTCGGCCAGCACGATCATCGGCATCCTGTATTCGCCGGCCATGGTGAAGATCCGGTCGAGCTTGCGGTGGTGGCGCTGCCCCTGGGTGCCGGCGAGCACCATGTAGTCGTAGATGGTGAACGCGCAGCGCCCCTTTTCGGTCCCGAACCTGTCGGCGTTGATGGTGCCGATGCCGGTCACCACGCCGTCGCCGGAGGTGTTCTTGACCAGATCGTCCTCGGACCGCCTTGCCGCCTGCGCCGCGATCACCAGCCCGCCGTATTCCTGGAACGATCCCGGGTCGGCGAGACTTGCAAGATTCTCGCGCGCGGTGCGCTGGCCGCGGGAATGGCGCTTGGCGACCTTGTCGGGCTTGCTCTCGTCCGTGCCGGCGTAGAGACGCTCGCGCACCTCGGCGAGGTCGGCGCGGATGTGGTCGAGGTCGACGGCGGCGGCGGCGTCCTCGGTCTCGTCCTGCTCGGCGTCGGGCATCAGGGCGAGGATCGGGGCGCCCTCGTCGAGCGTGTCTCCGGGGGCGGCCAGGACCTTGAGGACCTCGCCCGAGACGGGGGAGGTCACCGCGTGCTCCATCTTCATGGATTCCATCAGCGCGGCCACCTCGCCCCGGCGCAGGCGGGCGCCGGCCTCGGGGACCTGGGTGACGGTTCCGATGGTGGGGGCGGCCAGCGGGATCGCGCCCTCGGGCAGCGTCTCGGCGGTCGTGGTCCGCGCGGTCTCGGCGGTCGCCTCCTCGGCGGCGGGATCGGGGAGGGCGGCGGCGGCCTCGGCCAGCTCGGCCGCGACGCTCTCGATGAAGCGGGTGGTGACGGTGTAATCCGCCACCTCCGGCCGCCGGGCCAGCGCGCGCAGCCAGCGGGCGTTGGTCTCGATCCCCACGGCCTTCAGCTCGCCCAGCGCCCGGTCGATCTTGCGCAGCGCGTCGCCGAACTCGGGCGAGCGGGAGTGCACGATCACCTTGGCGATCAGAGAGTCATAGGCCGGCGAGTTCCCCCACCCCGAATAGGCCAGCGTGTCGATGCGCACGCCGGGGCCGAAGGGCGGCTCCCATTTCGTCAGCGTGCCGACGGACGGCCGCGCCTGCCCCCTGGCATCCATCCGCTCGGCGTTCACCCGCGCCTGGATGGCGTAGCCCGAGGGCTGCGGGACCGTCTTCTGCGCCAGCCCCAGGTCGGCCAGCGTGCGGCCCGAGGCGATCTCGAGCTGCAGGCGCACGAGGTCGAGGCCGAGGATCTCCTCGGTCACCGTGTGCTCGACCTGGATGCGGGGGTTGGCCTCGATGAAGAACACTTCCGAGGCGTCGGGCAGCGCCAGGAACTCGAAGGTGCCGAGGCTGCGGTAGTCCCCCGCCCGCGCCAGCTTCAGCGCGTGGGAGAGCAGCGCCTCCCGCGCGGGCGCGGAGAGGTCGGGGGCGGGGGCGATCTCCAGCACCTTCTGGTGGCGGCGCTGCAGGGTGCAGTCGCGCTCGAGCAGGTGGAGGCAGGCGCCGGTGCCGTCGCCCAGCACCTGCACCTCGATGTGGCGGGCGGCGGGCAGGAAGCGCTCGGCATAGACGGCGCCGTCGCCGAAGGCGGCCGCGGCCTCGGAGGTGCAGCGGGCGTGGGCCTCGGCAATCTCCTCGCGGGCGTGGACC
>CAXGVP010000567.1:0-3284 GCA_964013055.1 uncultured Albimonas sp. | reverse complement strand
GGCCTCCGCCCGGAGTGGGCTGGCCCTTTCCGCTACCGAGCTTGAGGTCGAAATCACCAAATTGCGCGCGGTGCTGGTCGGCGTCGACGAGGAAGCCTACGCGCAAATCCTCACGCTGGCCGAAATCGTCGAAGACCCGGTCCCCGGCACCGGCACCGCGGTGGTCCGCCAGCCGATGATCGACCCCCGCCTGGTCTACGGCATCCCCGAGCTCGGCTTCCGCCTCGCCGACGGCCGCTTCTTCGAGAACCTGGAGGTCCAGCCCGACGTTCTCGTCCTCAACGACCCCGAGAGCATCGCCGCGGGAGACGACCGCCAGCTCGACGCCGCCGTCGAAACCCTCCTCAAGGAGATCGACCGGCAGCCATAGGGCGACAGCCGCCGACTGTCGCCGCCTGCGCTCCGACGGCCATGACGACGAGCTCTCCGGCGCGGAGGCGGCGCCCTCGCCCGCGGCAGGAAGACCGCCCGGTCGAGACGGTCGTCGCCCGCCTTGCAACCGCCCACGAGAGATCGCCGCCCTCATGCCGCGCCGGACCCTTGTTCTTGCGACGCGCGTCGTCCACCTTCTCTCCGCGTCGCTTTCGGTCCTCCTCGCCGCGGTCGTCGTCGGGGGAGGCCAGCTCCTCGGACAGGCGTCGCAGCCGCTCCGTCATGTCGTGGTCGATCTGATCGTCGGCCTTGTCTTCATTGGCCTCGGGCTGTTCCTCGTCGCGCTCGACCGCCAGCTGTCCAGATTGGCTCTTTCGGTCCGGAGGCTCCCGGGAGACGCGGCCGACGAGACCCGCAGGCGACTGGCCAGGCTCGCCGCGCTCATGCTGGTCGGCGGCGTCGCCCTGCTGCTGCTGCTTGGAGCACTGGCCCTGGCCGCGATGCAACGCGTTCATGGGGGCGTCCCGGTCTTCGGATAGGGGCCGCCCGGGCCGGCTTCGGCGGAATGCGGGCAGGAAGCCCCCATCCCTGCTTTCAGTCGCCAGCACCCGTGACCCTGCCCCCCCCCCGCTCCCGCAGCGGAGCGCGCGCCCCGACGCAGGCGGCGCTCGTCCCTCGCACGGACGCATCGCGCGGGGATCGGCGCGCGGCCGCCCGATGCATGATACGGGCCGGGGCTTTCTGTTTTACGGATTGCCAGCAATGGGGTAAGGCTGGATCATGCGGCGTCGGGGGGCGTCGGGACCACGACGCCACCGGGGAACACTTCCAGATGACGATTCATTTGCGCGGCCCGGCCGCCGCTTCCGCATGCCTGCGCAGCCGCGCCGGGCTGGCCCTGCTCGCCACCTGCTCGCTGATCGCGCTCGCGGCGCCGGCGCTCTCCGACAGCTATGTCGTCGACCAGCGGAGCACGACCCGCGGCGACCCCGGCGAAAACTTCAACTACACCAACGACCAGGACCGGGTCGGCTCGGGCAACGGCGTGATCGTGCTCAAGGGCGAGGGCGCGCAGGGCAGCAACTCGGTCTCCGACAGCGGCGGGCGCTACCGCGCCGGCACGGGCGGGGTCGGCGGCCAGGCGATCGTGGTCAACACCGGCGACCTGTCGATCGAGGCGCCGGCCGACACCTCGGTCAACGGTCTGGGGACGACCGACAACAGCGGGCTGGGCATGTTCGACCGGCTGGGCCTGCTGACGGGCATCAACGTGGCCGAGCTGGGCGGCGCGGGCGGCGGCGCGGACGGCGACGGCGGCGACAGCGGCGACGGCGGGACCGGCGGCGCGGGCGGGGTGGTGCAGATCACCAACTCCGGCGCCATCACCATCGAACAGGCCTTCCCCGAGGGCGGCGTCGGCATCTTCGCCACCTCCGGCGGCGGAAACGGCGGACACGAGAACGGCGGCGCCGGCGACGGCGGCCAGGACGACAGGGGCGGCGCGGGCGGCCATGCGGGCGAGGTGACGATCACCAACTCGGGCGCGATCACGCTGAGCGGCGACGGCCCGCTGACCGTCCAGGGCATCCGGATCGAGAGCTTCGCCGGCAATGGCGGCGCCGAGAACGGGGACGGCGCGATCACCTACAAGTCCACGGTGACCAACACCGGGACCATCGACGTCACCGCCGCGAACACCAGCGGAGGCGAGATGGAGAACGGGATCGCCGGGATCTCGGTCTTCAACCGCTCGGGCAACGGGGCGCGGTCGGACGACAACTCCGACGCGGGCGGCGCCGGCGGTCAGCCGGGCGAGATCGAGATCGACTCCAGCGGCGACATCACCGTGAACGCCAGCGCGCTGCAGCCCTACACCAACGACGCCAACCGATCGGGCGGCATCATCGCCTATTCCCAGGGCGGTCGCGGCGGCAACTCGCCCGCGCCCGACGGGTCGAGCGGGTCGCCGGCGGGCGATGGCGGCGGCGCCAACTATCAGGTCGGGGTGGTCGCGCATGACTCGACCATCGCCGTCACCGGCGACCGCACGATCGGCATCGGCGCGTTCTCGCGCGGGGGGGACGGCGGCACCGGGCGCGCCCAGGCGGATGCCGGCGACGGCGGCCTCGGCGGCCAGCCCAGGGTCGAGACCCACGGCCAGCAGGCGATCACCACCGACGGGCTGATGGCGACGGGGATCTTCGCCAAGTCCGAGGGCGGAACCGGCGGCGGCCAGGACGAGGACGGCGACGGCGACCTCGACTTCCAGGATCCCACGGCCGGCGACGGCGGGAACGGCAACACGGTGACGGTGATCGCCGGTTCGGACGCGAGCTACGGCGCCTTCGACGTCGGCGGCACGATCACCACGCACGGCAACCAGGCCCACGGCATCCATGCGCTGTCCTTCGGCGCCGCGGGCGGCGGGGCGACGGGCAGCTTCGTGATCGCCGGCTCGACCGTCGCGGACGGCGGCGGCGGCGGCAACGGCGGCACGGTGAACGTGACCAACGCCAGCGGCATCACCACCTTCGACAAGTTCTCGGTGGGGATCCTGGCCCAGTCCATCGGCGGCGGCGGCGGCGACGTCGATCCCGACTCGGTGGCCGAGGGCGACCTGATCGCGGTGGCCGGCAGCGGCGGCGAGGGCGGCGGCGGCTCGGCCGTCGTCGTGGAGACCTACGGCGACATCATCACCCACGAGGAGGCCGCGCTGGGCATCCTGGCGCAGTCCATCGGCGGCGGCGGCGGCAACGGCGGCTCCACCGACGGGGTGGCCGCGGTGGGCGGCGTGGGCGGCGCCGGCGGCAACGCCGGCACGGTCACGGCGACCCTCAGGGAGCAGGTGCAGATCTCGACCGCCGGCGATCACGCCTTCGGCGCGGTGGCGCAGTCGGTCGGCGGCGGCGGCG
>CAXGVP010000566.1:0-3289 GCA_964013055.1 uncultured Albimonas sp. | reverse complement strand
ACCCGCAGGAGATCCGCGAGGAGCTGGGCGAGAGCCTGGCGCGCGGGACCGACGACCCCTCCCGCGGGGACTACCTGCGCGCGATGGCGACGGGGGAGCTGCACGACCCCGCGGTGGCGGTCGCCGCCTTCAACTACGCCATGGACGGCGCCGGCACCCGCGACGAGGTGCTGAAAGCCCAGTTCCGCTCGATGTCGCGCGAGCAGGTGGATGCGGCGACCCGCGCCTACGATGCCGCCCACCCCGGCGGCCCGCCGCTCTACGAGCGCATCGGGCTGTTCGAGGAGGGGAACTGGTGGGACTCCGAGACCTCCGGCGACGTGGCCAACGAGCTGGAGGTGCTGAGCCTCGGCGTGCCCCGCAACGACCGCGAGCGGATGGAGGCCGCCGCGCTGACCGCCCGCCAGCAGCAGGAGAGCGCCGACAGCTCCTGGTTCGGGCCGACCGCGGGGGGCGAGCAGTACGAGCGGCTGGGGGCGAACTACGCGGCCCTGCTGGATGCGGCGGGGGTCGAGGAGGGCGACTTCGACGCCCATGGCCGCCTGCGCATCCCCGATGGCGACGGGGGGACCGTCACGCTGGGGAACTTCGACGAGACGGGCGGCTTCCGGCCGCCGCCGGGGACCGACGCCACGGCGCTGGCGCAGGCGATGATCGGGGCGAAGGGCGCGGCCGAGGGCTACAAGCAGGCCGTCGACAGCGTGGCCAACGTGATCTCGACCGCGATCGTGCTGACGGCCGCGGTGGCCACCACGGCGCTGACCGGGGGGGCTGCGGCCTCGATCTGGCTGCCGGTGCTGGTGACGATGGGGGCGGGCGTGGCGGCGATGGGCGTCAACGCCGCGATCAAGGGCAACCGCTACGGGCACGAGGAGATGGCCCGGGACTTCGCCATGACCGTGGTGCAGGCCGCGACCGCCGGCGCGGGCGCCGCGATCGGGGCGGGGATGCGCGGCGGCGGCACGGCGGTGAGGGCGCTCTCGGGCCGGCTCTCGGTCGGGGAGAAGGCGCTGGAGCGGTTCGTGACCTCGCAGGGGGGGCGCTTCGCCGGCTCTCTGGGGCTGATGGACGAGGTGCTGGTGGGGGGGCTGTCGGGGGCGATGGGCTCGGGCGGGCAGGCGCTGCTGGACGACCGGGCCTGGGAGGAGGGGCGCTTCGGCGAGGAGTTCACTCACGCCATGATCCGCGGTTTCCTGTCGGGGGGGATCTCGGCGGGGGCGATGCGCCCGTTCTCGTCGGCCGCGGGGGCGCGCACGGGGACGGGGGCCGAGCGCTTCGGGCTGGGCGCGCAGGCGATGATCAAGGGCGTCGGCTCGGGCGTGACCGGGACCGGCTCCTCGGCCTTCGAGCGGGCCTACGACCATTCGCGGGGCAAGGACGTGGGCAGCTTCCACGACGGGATCACCGCCTCGTTGCAGGCGGGCGGGCAGGCGGCGCTGCAGAGCTGGGGGGAGGCCCATGCCGAGGCCTGGGGCGACCGCAGCGGCCTTGCCGGCGCGATGCAGCGCCGCCGGATCCTGCCGCGGCGGGTGCGCTCGCCCTCCGCCGCCTCCGGCCCGACCGGCGCGGGCGAGGCCGCGCCCGACCTCGCCCGCCCCACCGATGCGCCCGAGGCGCCGGCCCCCCGGCCGGCCGCCCCCGTGCCCGGCCCCGAAGGCCCCGCGCCCCTCCGCCCCGCGGAGGCGGGCGGCCCGGCCCGCCGCCCGCCCTCCCCCTCCGAGACGCGGGAGATCGCCGAGACGCTGGACGCGATGAGCGCGGGCATGGAGCTGGGCCTCTCGCCCCAGGAGGTCGCCCCGGTCCGCATCCCCGGCCCCGACCCGGAAGCCGCGCCCGATCTCGCCGCCGCGCCGCGTCCGCAGGCCGATCCCGCCGCCCGTGCCACGGAGGCCCCCGCCGCGCCGCGCACCCCGGGCGAGAGCGCGGGGGGCGGGCGTCGCGGTCCGCCTCCGCTGCCCGAGTCGATGGGCGGCCCGCCGCGGCCGCTGGCCGATCACGACCCGATGCCCGAGGGCTCGGTGATGCAGTCGGCGGACGCGACCAGCCTCGAGGACCACCTGACCATGTACCGCGCCAGCATCGGCGAGGACCCCGCGCGCGAGGCCGCGATCTACCGCAACGCCGAGACCGGCGAATACATCGTGGTGCAGGGGGAGGAGCGGGTGGTCTCGGTCGGGACCGCGGACGAGGGACTCGCCGGGCCCGCCGCCGCCGGCATGGCCCAGCGCTGGAAGGAGCTGCTGGACGCCGACGCCGGCCGCTGGGAGCTGGAGGCGCACCACCAGCCCGGCGTGGACCCGACCGACGGGCGGCTGGGCGCGCACCGCCTGCCCTCGGGCGCGGACGGCGACTTCGGGGTGCTGATGGGCGAGAGCCGGGCGGCGGGCGGCGGGGCGCGGGTCTCGGAGATCAACGTGGGGGGCGAGCTTCAGCCCTCGACCCGCTTCGCCTACGATCCCGACAGCATTGACGCCCGTTTCCGGGTCGAGTTCCACGACCCCCGGACCGGCCGCACCGAGGCGCACGCCTTCCCCACCATCGACGCCTACGCCCGCTGGTTCATGGCCCAGACCGGGCGCGCCATGCCCACCGCCTTCGCCGAGGGCGCCCCGCAGACCCTGCTGCACGGCGCCCACTCCGGCCACGCCGCGGCGATCCGGCGGCAGGGCGTCGACGTGGCCGCGGGCGCGGAGGCCGAGCAGGACTTCGGCCAGGGCTTCTACATGGCCCGCACCGAGGCCGACGGCCTCGCCTATTCCGAGCGCACCGCCGCCAACGCCCGCCGCCGCGCGCAGGCGGAGGGGCGCGCGGCCTCGGACCCGCTGCACTCGGTCGTGCCGGAGGTGCTGCGCGCGCGCCTGCCGCTGTCCGAGCTCGGCTCGGTGGTCGACGTGCGGCCGGAGGGGACGCACCGGGAGCTGTGGCTGGCCTTCCTCGGCCAGCCGCTGCTGCCGCGGGGCGAGGCGATGACGCGGGCCGAGCTCGACGCGGTGATCGCGGATCCGGGCGGATACCCCTCGCACTGGGTGCATGTCACGACCCGCGGCGACCGGGCGACGGCCTTCAACGCCTTCCTGCGGGCGCATGACCTCGATCCGGACGTGGTGATCGGGGACCTCGGCGGGCTGGGGACCACGGGCACGGGGACCGGCGACCAGGTGATGATCCGCTCGGCCCGCGCCGCCCGGCGGGTGAGCCGGGCGATGGAGGCGGGGCCGCAGGGGCGCGAGGCGCCGCTGCCCCCCGACCTCCCCCGCCCTCCCGCCGGCGACGGGTCGGCCGGGTCCCG
>CAXGVP010000565.1:0-3289 GCA_964013055.1 uncultured Albimonas sp. | reverse complement strand
CCCCGCCATCGGCTTCGACGGGCTCGCCGCCACCGCCGTGGACTGCCCGGTCCCGACGCTGGCCATCGGGCGCATGTCGGCCGAGCATGCCGCCGCCGCCCGTCAGGCCGGGGCCGCGGGCCTCGCCGTCGTCTCCGCCCTCTGCGCCGCCGAGAACCCGACCGCCGAGGCCCGCGCGATCCTCGCCGCCTGGGACGGGGCCGGCGCCCCTCAAGGACCCTCCCGATGACCCGCTCGATTCCGAACATCCTGTCGATCGCCGGCTCCGATCCTTCGGGCGGGGCGGGGATCCAGGCCGATCTCAAGGCGATCTCGGCCAACGGCGGCTACGCCATGGCCGCGCTCACCGGCCTGACCGTGCAGAACACCCGCGGCGTGCGCGAGGTGCACATGCTGCCCCCCGCCTTCGTCGCCGCCCAGGTCGAGGCGGTCCTCGACGACATCCCCGTCGACGCGGTGAAGCTGGGCATGCTCGGCGCGCCCGAGGTGGTCGAGGCCGTGGCCGCCGTCCTCGCCGCCCGCCGCCCCCGCTTCGTGGTGCTGGACCCGGTGATGGTCGCCAAGGGCGGCCACCGCCTGCTGGCGCCCGAGGCCGAGGCCGCCCTGCGCAAGCTGCTGCCGCTCGCCGACGTGCTGACCCCGAACCTGCCCGAGGCCGCCGTGCTCCTCGGCGCCCCCGAGGTCGTCGCCGAGGAGCAGATGGAGCCCACCGCCCGCGCCCTGCTGGCGATGGGCCCGAAGGCGGTGCTGCTGAAAGGCGGCCACCTGCCCGGCGACCGGCCCAGCCCCGACCTGCTGGCGTGGGAGGGCGGCGCGCTCCGGCTCGACGGGCCACGCATCGCCACCCGCAACGCCCATGGCGCGGGTTGCACCCTTTCTTCGGCGCTGGCGACCCGCATGGCGCTGACCGGCGACCTGCCGCAGGCCGCGCGAGAGGCCAAGGCCTATGTCGCCTCGGCCATGGCCGCCGCCGACGCGCTCGACGCCGGCGGCGGCCACGGCCCGCTCGACCATTTCTTCGCCCTGCGCGGGCGCGCCTGAACGACGAGGGGGCGGCGCGCCTGCCCGGCGCGCCGCCCCCGATCTGCCTTCCGCGGGCCCGTGCGGACCCGCGCGGCGGCTCAGTCGATCTCGCCCATGATCTGGGCCTTCGCCTCGGCCAGCAGCTCTTCCATCTTCGCCCGCAGCCCGTCGGCGGACAGGCCCTTCGCCTCCAGGTCCGCCTTCACCTTGCGGAACACGTCGTCGTCGCCGGCCTCCTTGAGATCCTCGACGACGATCGAGCGGGCATACTCCGCCGCCGCCTCGCCCTCGAGGCCCATCAGCCCCGCCGCCCACAGGCCGAGCAGCCGGTCGCGCCGGGCCTCGGCGCGGAAGCGCATCTCCTCGTCGTGGGCGAACTTGTTCTCGAACGCCTTTTCGCGATCGTCGAAGGTGGTCATCGCGGTCCTCCGCCTCTGCCAGTCCGGGCCTCCCCCCGGCGTGCTCCCAAGATAGGGGAGCCGCGCCTCGGAACCCAGACCCACCGTGCGCCCGCGCGCCGGAAGAATCCTTGCGACAGGTCAAGCGAGCGACTAAACGGCAGTCCCCGGCGCGCGGGATCCTCCCACGCGCCCGTCGATCCTTTTCCGGGGCTCCCAATGGCGCGACGCAGACTGGTCTACGAAGGCAAGGCGAAGATCCTCTACGAGGGTCCGGAGCCGGGCACGTTGATCCAGCATTTCAAGGACGACGCCACCGCCTTCAACGCCGAGAAGAAGGACGTCATCGACGGCAAGGGGGTGCTCAACAACCGCATCTCCGAGCATATCATGACCGGCCTCAACGAGATCGGCGTGCCCACCCACTTCATCCGCCGCCTCAACATGCGCGAGCAGCTGATCCGCGCGGTCGAGATCATCCCGCTCGAGGTCGTGGTGCGCAACGTCGCCGCCGGCAGCCTCGCCAAGCGGCTGGGCCTCGAGGAGGGCATGCACCTCCCCCGCCCGATCATCGAGTTCTACTACAAGGACGACAAGCTCGGCGACCCGATGGTCACCGAGGAGCATATCGCGGCGTTCAACTGGGCCTCCCAGCAGGACATCGACGACATCATCGCGCTGGCGCTGCGGGTGAACGACTTCCTCTCGGGCATGATGCTCGGCGTCGGCATCCGGCTCGTCGACTTCAAGATCGAGTGCGGGCGCATCTACGAGGGCGACTACCAGCGGGTGATCGTGGCCGACGAGATCAGCCCCGACAGCTGCCGCCTGTGGGACGCCAAGACCGGGCAGAAGTTCGACAAGGACGTGTTCCGCAAGGACCTGGGCGACCTGGCCGACGCCTATTCCGAGGTCGCCTCGCGTCTGGGCATCATGCCCCGCCGCCAGGGCCGCGCCGCGGCGGGACCCAAGCTGGTCCACTGATCCGGCCGCCCTGTCGCGAACACGCGCCGTCACGAAGCCGCGCCCGCCCTCGGCGGGCGCTTTTCTTTTGCGCGGACGCCGGCGATGGTCGCCCAGTCCAGCGCGCTCCACACCCCTGCGCCCCACACCACCGCAGCCGGCGCCCCGCGCGCCGCCGCCGCTTTGGCCCCCACCTTTGGCCCCCACGTCGCCCTGCCCAGCCCGGACCCTGCCGCCCGATGACCGCCCGCACACTCGCCGCCACCGTCCTCGGCGCCGCGCTGATCGTCGCCATGGCCTTCGCCGCCTGGACCGGCCTGCGCCGCGCGGCCGGGACCGAGGTCTTCCCCGTCGCCGCCTACCCCGGCTTCCGCCACCTGGCCTCCGGCCCCGGCGGCGCCTCCGCCGGCGGCGCGGCGATGGTCGGCCTCGACGCCGCCGAGCGCCCCGCCGCCCCCACCCCCGCCGAGCTCTGCGGCCTGATCTGGTCCGCCCCCGGCGTCCCGGCCGAAGGCCCCGCCGACGCCCCTTCCCGCGTCGCCATCTTCTCCGACGCCAACTGCCCGTACTGCCGCCGCCTAGACGAAATCGTGGTCGAGCTGGCCCAGGACCGCCCCGACCTCCGCCTTGTGCACCACGAATGGCCGGTGCTGGGCGAGGGCTCCCGCCTCGCCGCCCGCGCCACGCTGGCCGCCGCCGCCCAGGACGCCGCCGAGCCGATGCGCCGCCGCCTCCTCGCCGCCCGCTTCGTGATCACCCCGGCCTATCTCGAGCAGACCGCCATCTCGCTCGGCCTCGACCCCGAGCGCCTGGCGCAGGACATGGCCAGCCGCCGCACCGACGCCGCGCTCGCCGCCACCGCCCGCGCGGCGCAGACGCTGGGCTTCCTCGGCACGCCGGTGGTG
>CAXGVP010000564.1:0-3290 GCA_964013055.1 uncultured Albimonas sp. | reverse complement strand
GCAGGGCAAGGAGCTGTGGCGCCTGCTGGGCGTGCCGCTGGTCGCCATCGGCGCCTTCCTGCTGGCCTGGGCCTGGCTGGCGCCGCAGGTCGAGACCTCGCTGGGCGCGGTGCCGGGGCCGGCGCAGGTGTGGTCCGAGGCGGTGGAGCTGAACGCCGACGCCGCGCGCAAGGCGCAGGACGAGGCCGACTTCTACGCCCGCCAGGACGAGCGCAACGCCAAGCTCGAGGCCGCCGGCAAGGCCGACCGCGTCAAGTGGCGCGACTACACCGGCGCGCCGAGCTACTACGACCAGATCTGGACCTCGATCCAGACCGTGTTCTTCGGCTTCCTGATCGGCACCGCCGTCGCCGTGCCGCTGGGCATCGTGATGGGGCTGTCGCCCTATGCCGCCGCGGGGCTGAACCCGCTGATCCAGATCTTCAAGCCGGTGTCGCCGCTGGCCTGGCTGCCGATCGTGACGATGATCGTCTCGGCGGTCTACGTGACCAACGACGGCCTGTTCTCGAAGTCGTTCCTGAACTCGGCGATCACGGTGACGCTGTGCTCGCTGTGGCCGACGCTGATCAACACCTCGCTGGGCGTCGCCTCGGTCGACAAGGACCTGGTGAACGTGGGCAAGGTCCTGAAGCTCTCGACCTGGACCAAGATCACCAAGCTGATCCTGCCCTCGGCCCTGCCGCTGATCTTCACCGGCCTGCGGCTGTCGCTGGGCGTGGGCTGGATGGTGCTGATCGCGGCCGAGATGCTGGCGCAGAACCCGGGCCTGGGGAAGTTCGTGTGGGACGAGTTCCAGAACGGGTCTTCCAGCTCGCTCGCCAAGATCATGGTCGCGGTCTTCACCATCGGGATCATCGGCTTCCTGCTGGACCGGCTGATGTACGCGATCCAGTCGATGTTCACCTTCTCGACCAACCGCTGAGGGGATGGCCATGACCCCCATTCTTGAATTCAAGGGCGTCTCCAAGGGCTTCGGCGAGGGGCTGGGCCGCGACGAGATCCTGCGCGGCATCGACCTGAGCGTGCGCGACGGCGAGTTCCTGGCGATCCTGGGCTTTTCCGGGACCGGCAAGACCACGCTGATCAACCTGATGGCGGGGCTGGAGCGTCCCGACGCCGGCCAGGTGCTGTTCGAGGGCAAGCCCGTCGACGGTCCGGGGCCGGAGCGGGGGCTGGTGTTCCAGTCCTACAGCCTGATGCCCTGGCTGACGGTGCGCGGGAACGTGAGCCTCGCGGTCGATGCGGTCCACAAGGGCAAGTCGAAGGCCCAGCGCCGCGAGCTGGTCGAGACATACGTGCGCATGGTCGGGCTGGGCCATGCCTTCGACCGGCGGCCGGCGGAGCTGTCGGGCGGCATGCGCCAGCGGGTCTCGGTGGCGCGCGCGCTGGCGATGCAGCCGCAGGTGCTGCTGATGGACGAGCCGCTGTCGGCGCTGGATGCGCTGACGCGGGCGAACCTCGCCGACGAGATCGAGCAGATCAGCCAGGTCGAGAAGAAGACCGTGGTGCTGATCACCAACGACGTGGACGAGGCGATCCTCCTCGCCGACCGGATCGTGTGCCTGACCCCCGACGGGACCCTGGGGGCGCAGTACGACGTGACCTTGCCCCGGCCCCGCGACCGGGCGGCGATGAACCATGACGAGGCGTTCAAGGCGCTGCGCGGCGCGGTCACGCAATATCTGATGGACGTGGGCATCAACGCGAAGTCCGCCGAGACGCGGGCGCTGCCCAACGTGACGCCGCTGCATGCCCTGCCCTCGGCCTATGCCAAGGCGGCGGCGGAGACGACCTCGGACGAGCGGTACCTGCAGTATTCGCAGCTGCACAAGATCTACCCCACGCCCAAGGGGCCGCTGACGGTGGTCGAGGACTTCGAGCTGACCCTCAAGAAGGGGGAGTTCGTGTCGCTGATCGGGCACTCGGGCTGCGGCAAGTCCACGGTGCTGACGATGACCGCGGGGCTCAACGACATCTCGAAAGGGGCCATCGTGCTCGACGGCAAGCATGTCGAGGGCGCGGACCCCGAGCGGGCGGTGGTGTTCCAGAGCCCCAGCCTGTTCCCCTGGCTGACCGCCAAGCAGAACGTCGCGGTGGGGGTGGACCGGGTCTATCCCAAGGCCTCGCAGGCCGAGCGGCAGGACGTGGTGGAGTATTACCTCGAGCGGGTGGGCCTCGGCGACGCGATGGACAAGCCCGCGGCCGACATGTCGAACGGCATGCGCCAGCGGGTCGGCATCGCGCGCGCCTTCGCGCTGTCTCCGAAGCTGCTGCTGCTCGACGAGCCGTTCGGGATGCTCGACAGCCTGACGCGCTGGGAGCTTCAGGAAGTGCTGATGGAGGTGTGGTCGCGCACCCGGGTCACGGCCGTCTGCGTCACCCATGACGTGGACGAGGCGATCCTGCTCGCCGACCGGGTGGTGATGATGACCAACGGGCCGCGGGCGACCATCGGCAAGATCATGGAGGTCGACCTGCCCCGCCCGCGCACCCGCAAGGCGCTGCTGGAGCATCCCGACTACTACCGCTACCGCGAGCAGCTGCTGTCGTTCCTCGAGGAATACGAGCACGGGCGCAAGCCGGCCGCGCCCGCCTCCGCCGAGGCCCCTGCCTCGTCTTCGGCCTCGTCGCGGAGCGAGGCCGCGTAAGCGGCCCCTCCGGTCCAGAAGGAGAGACGAGATGCTCACCCAATCCCCCGCGGATGCGGCGCAGGCGGCGCCGGCGCCCCTGCCCGCCGACCGCCCCTTCATCCGGGCGACCGAGGTCTGGGTCCCCGACGATCACGGGGCCCGGCTGCGGCTGGCCTCGGGGCTATACGGCGAGATGGCGGCCTTCGCCGCCGTCTCCGGCCAGGAAAGCTTCGGCGTCGCCGAGGGCCTGCCCGGCAAGGCCTGGGCCGAGGGCCGGCCGGTGGTGCTCAAGGGCTTCCGGGGCAGCTATTTCAAGCGCACCGAGGCGGCCGAGGCCGCCGGCCTGACCGCCGCCGTCGCGGTTCCGGTCTTCGCCGGGCGCGTCCTGAAGGGCGTGGTGGTGTTCCTGTTCGGCGACGACGCCGAGCATGTCGGCGCCGTCGAGGTCTGGCAGGCCTCCCAGGAGCCGGGCGCGGTGATGCGCCTGCTCGACGGCTATTACGGCGCGGCCGAGCATTTCGAGTGGATCAGCCGGCGCAGCCAGTTCCCCCGTCGCGCCGGCCTGCCCGGGGCGGTGTGGGCCAGCGGCTCGGCGGCGCTGTTCCGCGACCTGGGGGCCAGCCACCGCTTCATCCGGGCCGAGGGCGCGGCGCAGGCGCA
>CAXGVP010000563.1:0-3294 GCA_964013055.1 uncultured Albimonas sp. | reverse complement strand
GCGCGGGGCTTGTTCTTGGGTGAGTCAGGAGCCCGCCGGAGGCTCCCCCCTCCGATAACTCCCCCAACACCCCCCACTCACAGGCCCAGCCAAGCCCGCCCGCAGGGCGCCTGCGGGCCCGGGAGCCCCCCCTGCCGGCAAAGAGAAAACCCCGAGGCAAGGCCCCGGGGTTCTCCGATATCCGGCCAGGCTGGCCTGCGCTCAGCGCAGGTCCGGCGGCGTCGCCTCCTCGACGATCGTCGCCGCGGCGTCCTCGAGCGGCAGCACCGTCTGCCCCTTCTCGCCCAGCCGGCGGATCGAGACGGTGCGCTCCTCGACCTCCTTGCGCCCGACCGCGAGGATCAGGGGCACATGGGCCAGCGAGTGCTCGCGGACCTTGTAGTTGATCTTCTCGTTGCGCACGTCCGCCTCGGCGCGGATGCCCACGGCGCGCAGGGCGGCCGCGGCCTCCATCGCGTAGTCGTCCGCGTCCGAGGTGATGGTCGCGATCACCACCTGCTTCGGGGCCAGCCACAGCGGGAAGCGGCCGGCGTGGTTCTCGATCAGGATGCCGAGGAACCGCTCGAAGCTGCCCAGGATGGCGCGGTGCATCATCACCGGGCGCACCTTCTCGCCGGCATCGTTGACGTATTCCGCGTCCAGCCGCTGGGGCAGGTTGAAGTCGGCCTGGAAGGTGCCGCACTGCCATTCCCGCCCGATCGCGTCGGTCAGCTTGAAGTCCAGCTTCGGCCCGTAGAAGGCGCCCTCGCCCGGGTCGACCTCGTAGGGCAGGCCCAGCGCCTGGATCGCCTTCTCCAGCGCCGCCTCGGCCTTGTCCCAGACCTCGTCCGAGCCGACCCGCGTCTCCGGCCGGGTCGAGAGCTTGATCTCGAACGCATCGAAGCCGAGGTCCTTGTAGACCGAGCTCAAGAGCTGGATGAAATCCGCGCACTCGCTCTCGATCTGGTCCTCGGTGCAGAAGATGTGGGCGTCGTCCTGGGTGAAGCCGCGCACCCGCATCAGCCCGTGCATCGAGCCCGAGGACTCGTAGCGATGGCACGAGCCGAACTCGGCGAGCCTGAGCGGCAGGTCGCGATAGCTCTTCTGGCCCTGGTTGTAGACCTGGACATGGCAGGGGCAGTTCATCGGCTTGAGGGCGTTCACGCGCTTCTCGTTGGCGTGGGACCCGGCCTCCGAGCTCTCGTCGATCTCGGTGATGAACATGTTCTCGTGGTAGTTCTCCCAGTGGCCCGAGGCCTCCCAGAGCTTGCGGTCCACGACCTGCGGGGTCTTGATCTCCTTGTAGTTCGCCTTGGTCAGGCGCCGACGCATGTAGTCCTCGAGCGCGCGGTAGACCGTCCACCCGTCCGGATGCCAGAACACCATGCCCGGCGCCTCGTCCTGGAGGTGGAACAGGTCCATCTCCCGGCCGATCTTGCGGTGGTCGCGGCGCTTCGCCTCCTCCAGCTGGTGGAGATAGGCCTCGAGGTCCTGGCGGTTGCGGAAGGCCACGCCGTAGATGCGCTGGAGCATCTTGTTGCGGTGGTCGCCGCGCCAGTAGGCGCCGGCCACCGACATCAGCTTGAACGCGTCCGGCGGCACCTGGCCGGTGTGGACGAGGTGCGGGCCGCGGCAGAGGTCCTGCCAGTCGCCATGCCAGTACATGCGGATCGGCTGGCCCTCGGGGATCATGCCGACGAGCTCGACCTTGTAGGGCTCGCCGCCCGCCTCGTAGTGGGCGACGGCGCGCTCGCGCTCCCAGACCTCGGTGCGCACCGGATCGCGCTTGGCGATGATCTCGCGCATCTTCTTCTCGATGGCCTCGAGATCCTCGGTCGAGAACGCCTCGTCGCGGTCGAAGTCGTAGTACCAGCCGGTCTCGATCACCGGGCCGATGGTGACCTTCACGTCCGGCCACAGCTCCTGCACGGCGCGCGCCATGATGTGCGCGCAGTCGTGGCGCACCAGCTCCAGCGCCTCGGCTTCGTCCTTCATCGTCACCAGCGCCACCTGCGCGCCGTCTTCCAGCGGCGCGGAGAGGTCCGTGAGCTTGCCGTCCACCTTCGCCGCGATGGCGGCCTTGGCGAGCGACCTGGAGATGTCGGCGGCGAGATCGGCGGAGCTGGACCCCGCCGGCATAGTCCGCGTGGCGCCGTCCGGCAGGGTCACGGTGACCTGCCGGGCCTCGACCGAGGAGGACTCGGGACGGGCGGCGTGCGCGTCGGACATGGGGTGTCTCCAAAGGATTCAGGCGTCGCGGGACCGTCCCGCGCCGCGTGGCGCGCACCATATGGGGGGCGGGCGGGCTGTCAAGGAAGGGCTGCAGGCGCCGCGACGCTGCGCCCATGGCCGGGTCCGCCGGGCCGCGCTCCCGCTCCTCGGAAAGCGATGCGCGATGCGGAAGCCCGCCGGCGCCCCGGTTGATCCCGCGGCGCCCGCCATGCGAGCCGCCCCCGGCCCGAGCGCCTGACCCTCACCCGGACCCCGCGGAGGCCCCATGACCGCCCTGACCCCGACGCAGCGACCCGCCCCGGCCGACCCCGACCCCGACCCCGACCCCGACCTGAGCCTGCGCCGCAGCCTGCCCCCCGACCCAGAGCCGCTGGCCCGTCTGCTCGCCGACCCCGAGGATCTGGCGCTGGCCAATCCCAATGCCGCGCAGCCCTTCGACCCGGTCGAGTGGCAGGAGAAATGGCTGGGCGATTCCGACGACGCCGCCTTCTACGTGACCGACGGCCGGGGCCGCGAGGTCGGCTTCTTCGCGCTGCGGGTCGGCGTGGGGCCCGAGGTGCGCCACCTGGCCTATCTCTGCCTCGACCCCGCCCATCGCGGCGGCGCCGGCCGGCGGATGACCGAGCTGGTGACCGAGGCCGCCCGCGACCTCGACGCCCTGACCGTCACCCTGAAGGTCGAGCTCGACAACGCTCCCGCCCTCAACGCCTACCGCGCCGCGGGGTTCGAGGAGCTGTCGCGCCGCCGCGGCATGGCCACCCTGCGCCTCGACCTCGACTCCCTCGCCGCCTGAACGCCAACCTCGCCCGGTGCGCGCCATCGCACGGCCGCGGCGCCCGTGCGCTCCAGGCCCGGCGCCCCGCCGATCTCCGCGATCTCGGGCCCCGCCCACGGCTTTGCAGCCGCACGGTGAACCCGGCCTTGGCGAAGGGCCCGCGGATGACCTCGTCGGGATCGTCGCCTCCGACGGGCGGCGGCCGTCGACCGGGGTCCCAAAGGGCTCCCAGCCCAGGGGCCGACGGCGTCGCGCCCCGGTCCCGACCGGCGCTCCGCCGCGCTCGGCGCACCGGGGTGGGCGGGCGG
>CAXGVP010000562.1:0-3296 GCA_964013055.1 uncultured Albimonas sp. | reverse complement strand
GAAGAACGTGGTTCGCCAGCAGGTTATTGAAGGCAAGCCCCGGATCGATGGCCGCGATCGGGCCGTCGCGAAGCTCCACCACCGGCGGCGCGATCTCGCGCGGGGCGTAGAGCTCGGCCAGCGCGGCCTCCTTCCTGGGGTCCCAGTCGCGGCGGGGGGCGACGTCGAGGCCCGGCCAGCCGCCGGGGGCGGCCTGGGCGTCGAAGCCGGGCAGCGCCACGTTGGGCGGCGCCTCGGCCATCGCCGGGGTCTCGTTCGAGGGGGCGAAGTCGACGCGCTGGATGTCCTTGACCAGCGCCCAGCCGCCGTAGCCCAAGCCTCCGATCAGGCCGGCGAGCACCAGCACCGAGGCGAGGTCCGAGAGCGACACCCCCAGGCCCACCGGCCGGGCGCGCCCCACGGGGGTCGCGAAATGCGAGCGCGACAGCGCCGGGTCCGAGGCCGGGCGGCGCCCGGAGCCGCCGCCGCCGCCCAGCCCGCCGCCGAGGCGGAAACCGCCCGCGGGCGCGGCGCCCGGCGTGCTGGCGCGGGTGGTCTGGCCGACGAAGCCGCTTTCCTCGCAGAAGCGCGTGTAGATGCGGTCGGCTTCCAGCCCGAGATAGCGCGCGTAGGCGCGCACATAGCCCGGCACGAAGCCCTTGTTGGGGATCACGGACGCGTCGCAGTTCTCGATCGCGTCGATGTAGGAGGCCTTGATCCGGAGCTCGCGCTGCACGTCGAGCAAGGATTTGCCCAGCGTCGCGCGGTGGCCCCGAAGCTCGTCGCCGAGCCGGACCTCGTAGGAGTCGAATCCGCGCAGCGCGGTGGGTTGGTCGATGTCCATCGCCTGCTCTGCCCTGCCGCAGATGGTGACGCGTTCGCGCGCTTCTCTAGTCGTCGCGCACGAGGGCCGCAACCTTCCGCGCGCACAGCAGACCATACCCCGAAATTTACGATTCGCGCGCGAAAACCCGGGCCCAAGGCTGGAATCAAAGCGAATTTGGTGAAAACGACGTTAACGACACCGTCTCCGGCGGCGCATCCGCCCGATCGGCCGCGCCGCTTTTTCGCGTCGCGGCCCCCGTCGCCGCCGCCCGGGAGGGGCGCCGCGGCGTCCGGCGGCGTCGTTCCGCAACGATACGACGCGCGGAGAGGGAATCGGCCGCCCCCGGGTCCGGGCGCGGATCCGCGTTCAGCCCTCGCCCGCCGGCTCCCGCCCGTAGCGCCAGGGCAGCACCCGCGGGTCGCGATAGCGCAGGATGTAGAGCGCGAAGGGAATCGAGGGGAACACGAACCAGGGCGTCGACAGACCGCCCAGCACGTTCAGCGCGAAGAAGAACACGATCATCCCCGCCGCCCGCTGCACCTTGCGGGGCTGGGCGGCCGACCAGGCGGCCCAGCGGTTGATCTCGGCCACCACGCCGCGGCGCGGCGGGGCCCAGGCGCCCGGGTCGGCCTCGGGGGTCCCGGCCTCGGGCGAGGGGTCGTTGCGCCGCTCGATCCGCACGCGCCAGCCGGGCACCGGCTCCTCGAGGCTCTTGACCTCCAGGTCGCCGGCGAAGTCGAACTCGACGGCGAGCTGCTTGCGCGCGAGGTCGCGCACCGTGCCCGAGACCATCACGCCGCCGGGCTCGGCCTGGCCCTGCAGCCGCTCGGCCACGTTGACGCCGTCGCCGTAGAGGTCTTCGTTTCCACCGGAGTCGCCCGCCGCGCGGTCGACCATCACGTCGCCCAGGTTGATGCCGATGCGGAAGCGCATCCGGCGGGCGGGGGGCTGGTCGAGAAAGGCGGTCTCGATCGATTCCTGCACGGCCACGGCGCAGCGCACGGCCTCGACCACCGAGGCGAACTCGGCGATCACCGCGTCGCCCCAGGTGTTCACCTCGCGGCCGTCGTGGGCGTCGAACTGCTCGCGCATGATGGCGCGGGCGCGGCGCAGGCGGTCGAGGGTGGCGGCCTCGTCGGCCTCCATCTGGGCGCCGAAGCGCACCGCGTCGGCATAGAAGATCGTCGTCAGCCTGCGCTTCACCGGCCCGGCTCCCCCGCGGTTCGCCCCTTGCACGGTCCCATATGGCCGATCCGTCGGCCGGGCGCGACATTTGCGTGGGCGAACGGTCGGAGGCGCGGCCTTGCGGCCACGCCCCCGTTGCGATCAGGGGCGGTTCACTCGGCCATGACGCAGAGCAGCTCGAACATCGCGTTGGCGCCGTTCATCGCGGTCAGCCCGCCGACGTCGAAGGGGGGCGAGACCTCGACCAGGTCGGCGCCCACGATCTCCTGGCCCTTGAGCATGCGGATCATGCCCATCAGCTCGCGCATCGTCAGGCCGCCGGATTCAGGCGTGCCGGTGCCGGGCGCGAAGGCGGGGTCGAGGCTGTCGATGTCGACCGAGACGTAGACCGGGCCGGGGCCGGCGAAGGCCAGCGCCTCCGTCATGACCTGCTTCCAGCCCTTCTCCTCGACCTCCTCGATGTAGGCGACCTTCATGCCCGCGTCGTGGGAGAACTTCCACATGTCGCGGTCGTAAAGGGAGCCGCGGATGCCGATCTGGACCGAGCGTTTCGGGTCCAGCAGCCCCTCGTCCGTCGCCACCTTGAACGGCGCCCCGTGGTGGAAGCGCGAGCCCATGTAGTTGTCGCCGGTGTCGGCGTGGGCGTCGATCTGGATCAGCGCCACGGGGCGGTCCCTGGCCACCGCGCGCAGGATCGGCAGGGCGACGGAGTGGTCGCCGCCGCAGCTGAGCGGGCGGATGCCGGCGGCCACCACGCGCTCGTAGAACTTCTGGATCTCGAGATGGGCGCCGGTCAGCTCGTAGGGCTTGGCGATGATCACGTCGCCAAGGTCGGCGACTTTCGCGTTTTCGAACGGGGAGGCGCCGGTGGCCTGGTTGATGCGGCGGATCAGGGTGGATTGGGAGCGGACCTCGCGCGGGCCATGGCGGGCGCCGGGGCGGTTGGTGACGCCGCCGTCGTAGGGGACGCCGATGACGCCGATGTCGGGGGGCGAGGCCTCGAAGTCCTCCTGCCAGGGGAGGCGGAAGAAGGTCGCGATGCCGGCGAAGCGCGGGCGCTGCATCGGGTCGGAGAAATCCAGCGTCTCGCCGTCGTCGGACATCGGGCGTTCCTTTTGTTGGAGCAGGCTCCACCCTGCCCCCGCGAACCTGGCGCTTCAATTGCAGAGAGCGGCGCGGGGACGCGGCGGAGGGACGCCCTCCGGGGGGCTCATGACTCACCAGCAAACAGGGCCGCGCCTGTTTCCCGGAGCCGTCCGTCGCTTGGGCTGCCTGAGCGACTCGCCCCCACCCGTCAAGGACAAGC
>CAXGVP010000561.1:0-3298 GCA_964013055.1 uncultured Albimonas sp. | reverse complement strand
GCGCACCGTACTGGAAGTGACCGAAGCCATCGTTGAGGCGGGCGGCCGGGCCGGGCGGCCCGGCGGAGGGCGCGCGCGTGGCGTCGAGGGTTCCGAAACCGGCTTGCATGGACCGCTCCCGCTGCGAGGGATCGAGAGGGGGGAGGCCGGGCGCGGCCTCCCCGTCGTCGCATGGGACGCGTCAGAGCAGGCCGTCGGCCGCCATCTTCATGTATTCCACCGAATAGCGGAACTTCACGTTGGCCTCGTCGCCGGTGACCTGGCCCGAGGGATAGGCCACGCCCACGAAGTCGGGCGACGGGGCGCCGGTCCCCAGGATGCCCTTGTCGAACAGGAACTGGGCCACATAGCTCATCGTCTCGGCGAGCTTGGGATCCTCGACGAAGGCGACGGCCTCGGCGGGGGCGTAGAACATCTCGGTCGAGTCGAGCTGCGCCTCGTAGCCGGCCTGGTCGGTGCCCGAGGCCTCGCCCATCGCGGCGCGGGCGGCGGCGCCCTCCTCGGTGTCCGACGACATCAGTTCCATGGTCTCGTACCAGGCGCCGACGACGGCCTTGCCGAAGGCGGGGTTGGCGTCCAGCACCTCGGTGTTCACCGCCAGCAGGTCGATGATCTCGCCGGGGATGTCGGAGCTGTCGGCGACGTTGGTGACCTCGCCCATCTCCAGGATGGTCGAGACCAGCGGGTTCCAGGTCACCACCGCCTCGACGTCCGAGGTCTGCCAGGCGGCGACCATGTCGGCGTCGGAGGTGTTGATCACCGCGCCCAGGTCGCGCTCGCCCAGGCCCGCCTTCTCCAGCGCGCGGGCGAGCAGGTAGTGGGAGACCGAAAGCTCGACCAGGTTGACCGGCTTGCCGGCCAGGTCCTCGACCGTGACGCCCGCGCCCTTCACCAGGATCGCGTCGTTGCCGTTGGAATAGTCGCCCACGATCAGCGCGGTGGTGTCCACGCCGCCGCCGGCGGGGATCGAGAGCGTGTCCATGTTGGTCGCCGAGACGCCGTCGAAGGCGCCGGCCGTGTACTGGTTGATCGACTCGATATAGTCGTTGATCTGCACGATCTCGACGGTGATGCCGTATTTCTCGGCCCACTTGTCCATGATCCCGTGGTCGGCCATGTAGCCCCACGGCATCCAGCCGACGTAGATCGACCAGGCGATCGAGAACTCGGTCTTCTCCTGCGCCCAGGCCGGGGTTCCGGCGGAGAGGGCCAGCACGCCGGCCGCGGCGAGCGCGAGGGCCTTGGAACCCCTGCGCGGGGCGGTCTTGCGGATAAGGGTCATCTCGGGTCCTTCCGGCGGTCCCGTCCACGGAGGCTGCGATCCGCCCGCGCGGACGGGACCCAGCGCACGCGTAGCGGACCGTCGCAGAGACCTCCCGGGCTTTTCTCCCGCCGTGTACCGCCGCCGCTGCCGCGGAGGGGCGACGCCTCTCGGACCAGCGCCGCCCCGCGCCCGCCCGACGGTCGGGAGGGGCGCGCGGCGGCCGGAACCCTAGGCGTCCTGCGCGGGAGAGGTCATGCAGGGGGCGTGCCAGACGGGCGTTTCGGGCGTCGTTCAGGCGACGTGGCGACCTGGGCGCCCTCCAGGCGGGCGCCGACTCCGGTTATGGCGTTGTTTTCGGCGCCGACCTGCCCATGAATTCGGCGCGTGCGTCGTTGAGGCCGCTGCGGCAAGGGCGATGCGGGCGGGGAAGACGGCCGCACGGGGCAGGGGGGCCTCGCGTCGCGGCGCGAGGTCCCCGCCGGGGGTCAGAGCAGTTCGGCGGCCTCCAGCAGCGCGTCGAAGCCGTCGATCACGCGGCCGCCGGGGCGCAGGCCGTCCTCGGGCGACCAGGGCAGGCCGTGGCGTCCGCGGCGCCGCCAGATCGAGTCCGGGTCCGAGGCGATCATCCCGATCACCGACTCCGCCAGGATCGCGCTGCCCAGCTGGCCCAGGCCGCGGCCGTCGCGCTGCACCTCGGCCTCGCGCAGGATGTAGAACCACAGGGGCGTGCGCTCCTCGAAGCCGTCGCGGATCGCCTCGCCGGTGTGGCCCCCGCACAGCGCCTCGCGCGAGAGGGGGCGGACGAGGTCGACGTAGACCGTGTTCAGCTCCGCCACGCAGGCCTGGGCGGAGGGCAGGTTCAGCGCGTGTCCCTTGCGCAGGGTCGACAGCGCCAGCGCCTGGAACAGCGGCGCGGTGCGCTCGTCCGGGGCGATGTGGGTGCCGATGGCGCGGGCGCCGCGCAGGCCCCGCTCGCCGGCCAGCATCGCCCAGTCCGCGACCAGGTCCGAGGGCAGGCGCCCCCCCTCGAGCCCCGCGGCGGTCGAGCGGAGCTGCAGCCCCAGGTCCGCGCGCGGGTGGAAGCGGTTCAGCGGCAGTTCGGCCGGGATCATCGGCAGGCGGAACCGGGCGGCGGCGGCCCACCACTCCAGCGGCGCGGGCTGGCGGCGCTGGCCGGCGACGCGCACGCCGTTGCGCATCTCGGTGTAGAAGGGCGCGCCGGCGCGGCGCACCCGGGCCAGGGCCGAGGGCTCGCACAGCCTGGGCAGCCAGCGATTCAGCGCCAGCCACTGCACATGGCGGCGCACCTCGCGCCGGGCCGCGTCGAACAGCGCCTCGGGCGCGGTGCGGCCGCGGTCGACCAGCTCGTCCACCACCCGGTTGTGGAACCGCGCCAGCGCCACCTGCAGCTGCGCCAGCGCCAGGTGGCCGTCGTTGCGCAGGTCGCCCGCCAGCGCGCGCGCGGGGTTGATCGCGCCGTCGCGCAGGAAGCTGCGGCGCAGGCGCGGGGGCAGGGCCATGATCTCGTCGACCGTGATCGCGCTCGCGGGATCGTCGGACAGCGCCCGCCCCAGCCGCGGCAGGTCCGCGCCGCGGTCGGCGGGCCTGGCCAGGCGCCCGACGGGCGAGTCCTCGGGCAGGTCCAGACGCAGCCGCGCCTCGGCCCCCGGCTCGCGCATCAGGCGGGCGATCTTCGCGGCCAGCGGCCCCTCGCCCGCGTCGACGCCGTAGAGGCTTTCGAGATCCAGCGTCCCGTCGCGCAGGTTGACCAGCGAGCGCTCGACCTCCGCCCGCGCGCGTGGGCGCAGGGGCGCGGATTCAGGCGACAGGCCCGAGGCGGTGCGCACGTCGACCATCGCCGCCAGGTCATGCTCCAGCAGCTGGCCGAACAGCGGGTAGATCACCGGCAGGTCGGAGGCCGCGCGCTCCGGCTCGCACTCGTCCTCCGACATCGCCTGCGCGAGCGCGGCGAGGCGCGTCTCGGCGTCGGGGTCGTCGGGCACGTCCTCGGCCCAGCGGAACAGGTAGCCGAAC
>CAXGVP010000560.1:0-3302 GCA_964013055.1 uncultured Albimonas sp. | reverse complement strand
TGGCAGGCCCCCGGCGCCCCGGCCCCTGCCTCCGGGCGCGCCGCCGGCCAGGGGCCCAAGCCCGCCCGCAGGGCGCCTATGGGCCGGGGAACCCGGCCCTCAGAAGAAGCTCTGCGGGTCGACGTCGATGCGCACCATCACCTGCGGCTCGGGACGCACCGCGGCGCGCCAGGCGCGCAGGGCGGCCTGCAGGGCAGGCCCGCGCGGAGCCTTGACCAGCAGGCGCACCCGGAATCGCCCGCGCACCCGGTAGATCGGCGCCGGGGCCGGGCCGAGCAGCTCCCCACGCGCCGGCGCCAGCAGGTCGTGGGCCCGGGCCAGCGCCTCGGCGGTGCGCCAGACGCGGTCCTCGTGCGGGCCCGAGACGATGGCGGCGGCGTAGCGCCCGAAGGGCGGGGCGCCTGCCTCGCGCCGGGCGTCGGCCTCGGATTGCAGGAAGGCTTCCTCGTCGCCGGTCAGCAGGGCGTCGATGGCGGGGTGCTCGGGGGCGTAGGTCTGGAGAAGGGCCTCGCCCGGGCGGTCGGCGCGGCCGGCGCGGCCGGCGACCTGGCGCATCAGCTGAAAGGTACGCTCGCCGGCGCGCAGGTCGCCGCCGCGCAGGCCGAGGTCGGCGTCGATCACCCCCACCAGAGTCAGCAGCGGGAAATTGTGGCCCTTGGCGACGAGCTGGGTGCCGATCACCAGGTCGGCCTCGCCCGCCGCGATCGCCTCGACCCGCGCCTTCACCACCGCGGCGCTCTCGGCCATGTCGGAGCTGAGGATCGCGATGCGGGCGTCGGGAAACCGCTCCTGCGCCTCCTCGGCCAGGCGCTCGACGCCGGGGCCGATCAGGGCCAGCTTGTCCTCGCGCTTGCAGGTCGGGCAGGCCTTGGGGATCGGCGCCTCGTGGCCGCACTGGTGGCAGATCATCCGGCCGCGGCGGCGATGCTCCACCAGCCAGGCGTCGCAATGGGGGCACATCACCGGGTCTCCGCAGGCCCGGCACATGGTCAGGGGCGCGTAGCCGCGACGGTTGAGGAACAGGAGCGCCTGCTCCCCCCGCTGCAACCGCTCCGCCACCGCGACCGCCAGCGGGTCGGAGATCCAGCGCCCCGTCTCCGGCGCGCACTGCCGCAGGTCCAGCGCCTTGATCTCGGGCAGCACGGCGGGGCCGAAGCGCTCGGGCAGGTCCACGCGGTCATAGCGCCCGGCGCGCGCGTTCACCCAGGTCTCCAGCGAGGGCGTGGCCGAGGCCAGCACCACCGCCGCCCGTCCCAGCGAGCCGCGCAGCACCGCCATGTCGCGGGCGTTGTAGAGAACGCCCTCCTCCTGCTTGTAGGCGCCGTCATGCTCCTCATCCACGACGATCAGCCCGAGGTCCGCAAACGGCAGGAACAGGGCCGAGCGCGCGCCGACCACCACCTGCGCCTCGCCCGAGGCGGCCGCACGCCAGCAGCGCCTGCGCTCGATCTCGGAGGCGGCCGAGTGCCATTCCGCCGGCGGCGCGCCGAAGCGCTCGCGGAAGCGGGCGAGGAAGGCCGAGGTCAGCGCGATCTCCGGCAGCAGCACCAGCGCCTGGCGACCGCGCGACAGGCACTCGGCCACCGCCTCGAGATAGACCTCGGTCTTGCCCGAGCCGGTGACGCCATGCAGCAGCGTGGCCGAGAACGCCCCCGCCGCCACCTTCCCGCGCAGCGCCACGGCACCCTCGGCCTGGCCCTCCGACAGGGCGCGGCGGGGGGCGGAGGGATCCAGCGGCCGATAGGGCTGGTCCCGCGGAACCTCGACCGACTCGAGCGCGCCGGCGTTCTCCAGTCCCTTGATGACGGCGGCGGAAACCCCGCCCTCCCGCGCCAGCTCGGTCGGCAGCCACAGGCGGTCCGGATCGGCCTCGACCAGCTCCAGCACCTTCTCGCGGGCCGGCGTCAGGCGGGCGGGGGGCTCTCCGCCCCGGCGCAGGGCGCGGCGCGTGCCGGGCGCCTCGCGCAGGCCCGGCGCGCGCGAGGCGAGACGGGCCATCATCCCGAAATCGGTCAGGGTGTAGTCGGCGGCCCGCTCCAGGAAGGCGCGCATCTCGTCGGACACGGGCGGCAGGTCCAGCCGGCGCAGGGCGGGGCGCAGTTTCGCCCTGGAGACATCGCCGGTCCCCGGCCCCCAGCAGATGCCCAGCACCACGCGGGGGCCGACCTCGACCTCCAGCCAGTCGCCGGGGGCGCAACCGCCGAACGGCGCGAGGTAATCCAGCGTCCGGTCCACCGGGATCGGGACCAGAACCGCCACCGGCGCGCCCTCGCCCCAGCCGCCCTCGGGGGCGGGACCGATCTCCGGCCCGCCGAAGAGATCGCCGACCGGACCTTCCCCTGAGTCCGTCATGCAACGCCTCCCCGCCGCGGGCTGCGGCGTTGCGCCCGGGCGCGTGGCCTCTCCCCCGCGTCTGGGATATGGTCCCCCCAGGCTCTCCCCCCGGGCCCGGGACGGCGGGGACGAGCGACGCGACCCCGGGACGGAATCAGGCGCGAGCACATGAAATTCTTCGTCGACACGGCCGAGGTGGACGCGATCCGCGAGCTGGCGGACAGCGGCCTCGTGGACGGCGTGACCACCAACCCCTCCCTGATCGCCAAGTCGGGCCGCGACATCCTCGAGGTCACGAAAGAGATCTGCGACCTCGTCGAGGGCCCGGTCAGCGCCGAGGTCACGGCGCTGAAGGCCGACGAGATGATCGAGCAGGGCCGCAAGCTGGCCAGGATCGCCGAGAACATCGCGGTCAAGGTTCCTCTGACCTGGGACGGGCTGAAGGCCTGCAAGGTCCTGACGGACGAAGGCAAGATGGTCAACGTGACGCTGTGCTTCTCGGCCAACCAGGCGCTGCTGGCGGCCAAGGCGGGGGCGACCTTCATCTCCCCCTTCATCGGCCGGCTGGACGACATCAACCTCGACGGCATGGAGCTGATCGCCGAGATCCGCCAGATCTACGACAACTACGGCTACGAGACCGAGATCCTCGCCGCCTCGATCCGCACCGTGAACCACGTCAAGCAGGCCGCCCTGATCGGCGCCGACGTGGGCACGATGCCGCCCAACGTGCTCAAGCTGCTGTGCCAGCATCCGCTGACCGACAAGGGTCTGGATGCGTTCATGGCCGACTGGGCCAAGACCGGGCAGACCCTCTGATGGCCGGGGAGGAGGGCAAGGCCGTCGCCCCGGCCGCCGCCGCCGACCCGGACGTCGAGGCGCTGCGGACCGCGGTGCTGGCGGCGCCCGAGGCGGTGCTGGCGGGCGAGGCGATGGGGCAGGCCCCCCTCCGCGCGCACGCGGCCTCG
>CAXGVP010000559.1:0-3311 GCA_964013055.1 uncultured Albimonas sp. | reverse complement strand
TGCAGCGTGGTGAACGGATAGTCGGCGACCTTGGGCCGCGCGTTGGAGACGGCCGACAGGAACGTCGACTTGCCGGCGTTGGGCAGGCCGGCGAGCCCCACGTCCGCGATCAGCTTCAGGCGCAGCCAGATGGTGCGCTCGATCGCCGGCTGGCCGGGGTTGGCGCGGCGCGGGGCGCGGTTGGTCGCGGTCTTGAAATGCAGGTTGCCCCAGCCGCCGTTGCCGCCCTTGGCCAGCAGCACCCGGTCGCCGATGTCGGTGAGGTCGGCGATCACCGTCTCCTCGTCCTCGTCGAGCACCTCGGTCCCGGCGGGGACGCGCAGGACGATGTCCTCGCCGTCGGCGCCGGTGCGCTGCTTGCCGGCGCCGGGGCGGCCGTTCTTGGCGAAGAAATGCTGCTGGTAGCGGAAGTCGATCAGGGTGTTGAGCCCGTCCACGGCCTCCACCCACACGTCGCCGCCCTTGCCGCCGTCGCCGCCGTCGGGGCCGCCGTATTCGATGAACTTCTCGCGCCGGAACGACAGCGAGCCGTTCCCGCCGGCGCCCGAGCGGATGTAGACCTTGGCGAGGTCCAGGAATTTCATGCCGCGTTCCTTTCCGGGCAGGCCGCCAGCGCCGCCGAGAGCGCCTCGCGGGTCAGCGCCAGGCGCCGCACCATGGCGATCTCGGCGCGCGCGGGCGCCGTGCCGAGCTCGACCCCGTCCATCGCGAATCCGAAGCGCGAGAGAACGGTCAACGAGCCGATGTTATCCTCGAACGCCTCCGCCCGCAGCGTCTGCAGGCCGAAACGGTCCATCACGTGGGGCAGGAAGGCGGCCAGCGCCTCCGAGGCGAGGCCCTGGCCCCGCCACTGCGCCCCGACCCACAGCATCACCTCGCACAGCCCGTCCGCCCCGGGGGCGGAGAGGCCGAGCTCCCCCACCAGCCGGCCGTCCCGCCGCACGCCCACGGCGAAGCCGGGGCGGTTGGCGAAGCGGCGGGCGGCGATGCGGGCCTCGGCCTCGGCCGGGGTCATCGGGTGGTGGACGCTCAGGGTGTTGCGCGCGGTCTCGAGATCGGTCAGCGCGGCCAGCTCGGGCGCGTCCGCGGCGGTCAGCGGCGCGATCACCAGCCGCGGCGTGACCAGCCGGAACAGCTGGGTCAGCGCCCAGCGCTCGCGCTCGAGCTCCATCACATGGCCGTCGGCGGCGGCGCCCCGGCCCAGCGAGAAGCTGCGGTCGGCGCCCACCACCCGGAAGCCGAGCTTCGCCAGCACCCGGATCGAGGGCGCGTTGTCGGCATAGACCCGCGCCGTCACCCGATCGCGGCGCATGACGCCGAAGGCATGGGCCAGCAGGGCGCGGGCGGCCTCGGAGGCGTAGCCCTGCCCGCGCGCCTCGCGCCCCAGCCAGTAGCCGAGCGCGCCGTCGGGGGCGATCGAGCACAGGCCGCGCGCCTCGCCGTCGTCGATCACCCGCACCACCTCGCCGGCCAGCGCCATGGCGACCAGCGCCTCGCGCACCGCCTCGGCGGAGTTGGGATAGGGGATGCGCGTGGTCATCCGCGCGACCTGGGGGTCGGTCGACAGGGCGGCCAGCCGCTCGGCGTCGCCGGGCGTGGGCAGGCGCAGCCGCAGCCGGGGGGTCAGGAGCTCCGTGCCGACCATCGTTCCCGCTCCAGCCGATAGCGCCAGGTGGGCGCCACGGCGCCGCGCGCGGCGGAATACGCCTCGCCCTCGCCGATATAGTCGAAACCCGCCCGCGTCAGCACGTGGGCGGAGGCGTCGTTGTCCTGGTAGACCTTCGCGGTCAGCGCCTTGGCGCCCACGTCGAACAGGTGGTCGCGCACGGCGAGCACGGCTTCGGTCGCGTAGCCGGTGTTGCGGAACGCCGGCCCCACCACATAGGAGACCTGGAAGACGCCGTCCTCGGGCTCCTTGTTGAGGAACACCAGCCCGACCGTGTCGGGCCCGTCCGAGGGGGTGGCGTCCATCACGTAGAGCGGGCCCGAGCGCTTGCCGGCCAGCGCGCGCTCGATCATCTGCTCGGCGGCGCCGGGGGGATAGGGGTGCGGGATCAGCGCCAGCGACTTCGCGGCGCGCGCGTCCGAGAGATACATCGCGATCAGTCCCGCGTCGCGCGGGCGCGGCGGGCGCAGGACCATCCGGTCCGCTTCGATCCGGGGCGCGATTTCAAGCCCGTCCAGCATTGCTCCAACTCCCTCCCAAGGGATTCTTCCCTTGCCGGGGCGCCTCTTGCGGACGCTGGGCCGGCGGCCGTGACTTCGGCGAGGCGCGCGCGGGGCGGCGGCGCCCCTGCGCCTGAAATGCCGGAGGGCCGGCGGGGTCTCCCCCGCCGGCCCTCCCGAATTGTCAGCCCGGGATGGGCGCGGGGGTTACTCCGCGGCCTCCGGGAGCGGGATCACGGACACGAAGGTCCGGTTCCGGAAGCCCTTGGTGAACTTCACGGCGCCCTCGACGGTGGCGAAGATGGTGTGGTCCTTGCCCATCCCGACGTTGTCGCCCGGCCACCACTTGGTGCCGCGCTGACGGATCAGGATGTTGCCGGGGATCACGGCCTCGCCGCCGAACTTCTTGACGCCCAGGCGCCGGCCTGCGGAGTCGCGGCCGTTGCGGGAGGAGCCGCCTGCCTTCTTGTGAGCCATGAGTTATGTCTCCTTGCGCTGACGGTTACTCGGCCGCGACGGCTTCGGGAGCCGAGGCGGCGCCCACGGCGGCCTTGACGCCGGTGGCGTCGCCGCCCGAGGCGAGGATCTCGGTGATCCGCACCCTGGCGAATTTCTGGCGGTGGCCCTTGCGGCGGGCCGAGGAGTGCTTGCGGCGGCGGCGCTTGAACGAGATCACCTTGGGGCCCTTGGTGAACTCGACCAGCTCGGCCTGCACGGCCGCGCCGTCGACGAAGGGCGCGCCGATGGTGGGCTCGCCTTCGCCGCCCAGCATCAGGACCTCGTTGAACTGCACGGTCTCGCCGGCCTCGGCGGCCAGGAGCTCGATCTCGAGCTCGTCGCCGGAGGCGACCTTGTACTGCTTGCCGCCCGTCTTGATGACAGCGAACATCGCGTCTTCCTTCAATCTTCCGCGTCCTTCGGCGCCGCTTTCGCGGGCTTTCAGGGGCGGTCTCGCGGGCGATCGCCCGGTCCTCCTGCCCCGCCTCGGACGGCGCGCCCGGTGAGGGGCGTTCGGCGCCGGTCGCGCCAGACGATGACGCGGCAGGGAGTCCCGCCGCGACCGGAGCCGGGCTTATGGCGTCGCCGCCGGCCGAAGTCAAGCGCGCCGCACGCCCCGTTCTCCCCCCACCCCGCCCGCGCCTTGC
>CAXGVP010000558.1:0-3327 GCA_964013055.1 uncultured Albimonas sp. | reverse complement strand
GGAGAGCAATTGCAACAGCGCCCCGTTTTATCCTAATTAATTCTAAATTTGAATGCCCGTCGCTTAATTTTTATGGAGCGCAGGGCGGAGCACCTAATACGGGTGGCGATCTGGAAGGCACCGGCAGCGGGCAGGCCGCGAGCCGCTGCTGGCCGTCGAGGAACGTCGGCCCCTCGCGCTTCGGCCCGTCGAAGCCGCCGATGTCGGCGCCGGAGATGAAGGCCCGGCCGCCGAGGCCGGTGAAGACGATGACCCGGGCTTCCTGCTCGGCGGTCTCCAGCGCCTCGACGATGCCGGCGACGGCGACGTCGTCGAGCGCGTTCATCCGCGCGGGGACGTCGATGCCGAGCACCGCCACCCCGTCCGCGTCGATCCCGTAGGCGACGCGGCCCTCGCCGAACCGGCGCTGCGGGGTCCAGCCCTGGGGCCAGGCTTGGGGGGGACGGGTCATCGCGATCTCCTGCGGGCGTCTGCGCGCCCCCCTTCTAGCGGCCGGCCGGCGGAGCCGCTACGCTCGCGAGGCGCCTTCCGCGCTTGATTGACGTACCTCAGAACGCGCCTTAGGTTTCGGGATCGGAGGCGCCATGAGACCGACGGTTCATGACATCGCGAAGGAGGCGGGCGTCAGCCTCGCCACGGTGGACCGCGTGCTCAACGCCCGCCCCGGCGTGCGCGAGAAGACCATCGCCCGGGTGCAGGAGGCGGTGGCGCGGCTGGGGTACGTGCGCGACGCCGCCGCGGCCAACCTGGCGCGAGGGCGCTTCTATCGCCTCGCCTTCGTGCTGCCCGAGGGCCCCAACCAGTTCGTCGAGACCCTGCGCGCCGCGTTGCTGGAGGCCTGCGCGACCCAGGTCGCCGACCGCGCCTCGGTCAAGGTGGTGACCACGCCCGCGCAGGACCCGCATACGGTGGTGCGCGCGCTGCGGGCGCTGAACCCGCGCCGGCTCGACGGGGTGGCGATCATGGCGCCCGAGACGCCCCAGGTCCGCGACGCGGTGGCAAGGCTGAAGGAGGAGGGGCTGGCGGTCGTGGCGCTGGTCTCCGACCTGCCCAACGCGCCGCGCGACCGCTTCGTGGGTATCGACAACGTCGCCGCCGGGCGCACTGCGGCCCTGCTGACGGGCCGCTTCGCGCCGCAGGGGGGAGAGGTGCTGGTGGTCACCAACTCCCTGAGATCGCGGGACAGTCTCGACCGCCGCCTGGGCTTCGACCAGGTGATGGCGGAGGATTTCCCGAAGCTCGCGGTCCTGCCGACGGCCGAGTCCTACGACGATCCCGCCCGCATGGAGGCGGTGGCTTTCGAGGCGGCGATGAGCCGGCCAAGGCTGGTCGGCGTCTACTCGATGGGCTCGGGGAACACGCCGCTGCTGCGGGCGCTGCGCCGCTCCGGTCGGCTGGACGAGCTGGTCGTCATCGGCCACGAGCTGACGCCGGTCACCCGCCGGGCGCTGGTCGAGAACGAGATGGCCGCGGTGATCTCCCAGGACGTCGGGCACCTCGCCCGCAGCGCCCTGCGGGTGCTGCGCGCGGCCTGCGACGGCGCCCCGGTGTTCGAGGCGCAGGAACGGATCCGCATCGAGATCGTGCTGCGCGAGAACCTGCCCTGATTCGCGCCCTGCGCCCCTGACGCCCGCTCGTCGACCCCGCGCCCTGTGAAAAATCCCCCGCCCCGCGCCGCCGCCCCGCGCCGCCGGATTCCGCCTGTCAGCGAAAGCGTTTGCGCCCCGAGACGGGGAAGACGCAGCGTCCGCAGGGCTCCCCGGAAATGAGGAACGTGCCTCAAAACAGTGGACGTGAGGCACGCCCCTCATTTACGACTCGTCCCAGGCTCCCCGCGCGCAACGGAGGCGCCGCACACAAGACACCGCGCCTTCGCCACGGGAGGATCCAACCATGAAGACCATACAGCTGGCGTCCGTCTCGGCCCTCGTCGCGGCGCTCGGCGCCGCCGAGGCCCGGGCCGCCGACCTCACCCTCTGCTGGGCCGCCTGGGACCCGGCCAACGCGCTGATCGAACTGTCGAAGGACTTCGAGGCGCAGTCCGGCCACTCGATGAATTTCGAGTTCGTGCCCTGGCCCAACTTCGCCGACCGGATGCTCAACGAGCTGAACTCGGGCGGGCAGCTCTGCGACCTGATGATCGGCGACAGCCAGTGGATCGGCCTGGGCGCCGAGGCCGGCCACTACGTGAAGCTCAACGACTTCTTCGAGGCCAACGGCATCGACATGGCCGACTTCATCCCGGCCACCGTCGCAGGCTACGCCGAATGGCCCAAGGGCACGCCCAACTACTGGGCCCTGCCCGCCTTCGGCGACGTCGTCGGCTGGACCTACCGCAAGGACTGGTTCGAGAAGCCGGAGCTGCAGAAGGAATTCAGCGAAACCTACGGCCGCGACCTGGCGCCGCCCAAGACCCTCGAAGAACTCAAGGACATCGCCACGTTCTTCCAGGAGCGGGAGATCGACGGCAAGACCGTCTACGGCGCCGCGATCTATACAGAGCGCGGCTCGGAAGGCATCACCATGGGCGTGACCAACGCCCTCTACAACTACGGGTTCCAGTACGGGAACCCGGAGAACCCCTACGACCTCGACGGCTATGTGAATTCGCCGGGCGCGGTGGAGGGGCTGGAGTTCTACAAGGCGCTCTACGACTGCTGCACGCCGCCGGGATCGTCGGACTGGTACATGTCCGAGGACATCGACGCCTACAAGTCGGGCCAGGTGGCGTTGCAGATGAACTTCGCCTTCATCTGGCCGGGCGTCGAGGCCGACCCCAACGTCGGCGGCGGCAAGTCGGGCTATTTCGCCAACCCCGCCGGGCCCGCGGGGCACTTCGCCCAGCTCGGCGGCCAGGGGATCTCGGTGGTCAGCTACTCGGACCAGCAGGCGGCGGCGCTGGAGTACATCCAGTGGTTCGCCCAGCCCGAGGTGCAGAAGAAGTGGTGGAGCCTCGGCGGCTACTCCGCCCTGAAGGCGGTGGTCGAGGATCCGGGCTTCGCCACCTCCCAGCCCTATGCGCAGACCTTCCTCGACAGCATGGCGATCGTGAAGGACTTCTGGGCCGAACCCTCCTACGCCTCGCTGCTGCTGGCGATGCAGGACCGGGTCCACAAGTACGTCGTCGCCGGCCAGGGCACCGCGCAGGAGGCGCTGGACGGCCTGGTCGAGGACTGGACCGAGGTCTTCGAGGACGACGGCAAGATCTGACCCCACGGGTCGATCCGGGCGACGGCCCGTCCCTCCACACCAGGGGCGGCGGGCGGGGGATCCTCGCCCCCCGCCCGAGGCCCGCCCGGCTGGGGTCTCCTCCCCCGGCCGGGCGGT
>CAXGVP010000557.1:0-3340 GCA_964013055.1 uncultured Albimonas sp. | reverse complement strand
GAGGCGCGGAAGCGCCCGCAGGGCGCCTGGCCTGGCTCGCGCCGGAGGCGCGGTAACGCCCGCAGGGCGCCTGGTCGGGCTCGCGCCGGAGGCGCGGATGCGCGTGCAGGCGCCTGGCAGGCTTCGTGCCGGAGGCGTGGACGCGGCCGCAGGGCGGGGGGCTCGGGGGGCCTGGACGTGGGGCGCGCGGCGCGCGGAGGGTCAGGGGGCGCGCAGGATGCGCAGGGCGGCGGCGCCGTAGCGGCGCTCGTCGAGGAGGGCGAAGCCCTCGGGCGGGGTCACGATCGCCTCGGCCGCCTCCTCCCAGCAGACCAGGGCGCCGGGGGCCAGCCAACCGCCGTCGCGCGCCGAGGCCAGCGCCGCCTCGCCCAGGGACCGGCCATAGGGCGGGTCCAGGAACACCAGGTCCCAGGGCTCGCCGCGGCAGGGGCCCAGGCGGGTCGCGTCGCGGCGGTAGAGCTTGGTGGCGCCGGTCAGCCCCAGCGCCTCGACATTGGTGCGGATCAGCGCCCGCGCCGCGCCCAGGTCGTCGACGAACTGGCAGCGCACGGCGCCCCGGCTCATCGCCTCGAGGCCCAGCGCCCCGCCGCCGGCGAACAGGTCCAGCACCCGCATCCCCTGCGGCGGCGCCGGCTCGGCGAAGCCGCCATGGGCCAGCAGGTTGAACAGCGACTCGCGCATCCGGTCGGAGGTCGGGCGCAGCCGCGCCTCGCCCCCGTCGTCGGGGATCCCCACCGAGGCCGGCGCCGCGAGCTTCGCGCCGCGGAAGCGCCCGCCGACGATGCGCACCCTCAGACCTCGCCGGAGGCGAGCGCGTCCAGCGCCTCGATCGCCTGCTCCACCTCCTCGGGGGAGGTGTAGTGAAGGAAGGACAGGCGCAGCACCCCGGTCTCGGGGTCGAGGCCCAGCGCCTCGATCAGCCGCCAGGCGTAGAAATGGCCGCCGCCGGCCATGATCCCGCGGGCGGCGAGCCGCTCGGCCGCCTGCTCGCCGGGGATCGAGCAGGCCAGCGAGATCGTGGGCGCGCGCCGCTCCGGGTCGGCCGGGCCCAGCAGGCGGTAGGCGGAGGCGCCGGAGAGATAGTCCATCAGCGGCGCGGCCAGCTGCGCCTCGCGCGTGCGGATCAGGGTGCGCACGCGGGTGCGGCGGGCGCGGGGATCGGGGTCGGCCTCGGGGAAATGGTGCAGGTCGAAGGCGTCGAGATACTGGGCGACGCCGGCCGCGGCGGCGACCTGGGCGTGGTCGGGGCCGGCCGGGGTCAGCCGCTTGCCGGGCAGGGCGGCGTTGAAGAAATGCCCCTGGTTGGCCAGCGCCATCGCCAGCTCGGGCGAGGCGACCATCACGCCCAGGTGCGGGCCGAAGGTCTTGTAGGTCGAGAACAGGTAGACGTCGGACCCGATCTCGCCCACGTCGGGCAGGCCGTGGGGGGCCATGGCGACGCCGTCGACGACGCTGCGCGCGCCGGCCTCGCGGGCCATGGCGCAGATCTCGGCGGCCGGGTTGATCTCGCCCACGATGTTCGAGCAGTGCGGGAAGGCCACCAGCTTCACCCGCCCGTCGGCCAGCAGGGGCGCCAGCGCCGCGGGGTCGAGGCGGCCGTCGCCGTCCACCGCCCACTCGCGCACCTCGATGCCGTCCTCGGCCAGCCTGCGCCAGGCGCCGGAGTTCGCCTCGTGGTCCTGGCCGGTGACGACGATGGCGTCGCCGGCCTGCCAGGTCTCGCGGAAGGCGCGCGACAGGACGTAGACGTTGAGCGTGGTCGAGGGCCCGAAATGGATCCAGTCCGCGGGCACGCCCAGCCAGGGCGAGAGCGCCTCGGCGCTGTCGTCCATCTGGGCGCCCGCCTCGCGCGAGGCGGGATAGGGCGCGTAGGGCTGCACCTTGTGGCGGCGGTAGAACTCGGTCAGCCGGTCCACCGCGTGCAGGCACGGGTAGGAGCCGCCGGCGTTCTCGAAGAACGCCCAGCCGGTGAGCTTGGGCTCGGTGAAGGCGGGGAACTGGGACCGCACGAAGTCGAGGTCGAAGACGTCGTCGTCGGCGGCGGGACCAGAGCGGGTGAAACCGAACATCGGCAGTCCTGTGATAGTCGCAGACCTGAATAGGTAGCCGAGTGCGACCGACGGCGCCAGCGCTCACGCTGCGTCGGGCAAGACGCAATGACGCGGCGCCGCATAATGGGACGGATTTCCGGAAGAGAAGCCCCGCTTGATGACATTCCGATACATGTGACCCTGCGGATCGAAGCGCCCATCGATACGCCGGCCGCGGCCAGGCGGGGGCGGTGCGGCCGGTGCGTCCCCGGGGGGCGTCCCCGAGGGGCGTCCCCGGGGGGGCGTCCCCTGGGGCGTCGCGCGGGGCCGACCGGCCGCAGCCCGCGGCCCTAGGCGACGCCCTGGGCCGTGCGCGCGTCGACGGCGTCGAAGAAGCCGGAGAGCTCGGCCAGCACCTCCTGCCAGTGGCTGACCGGGCTGAGGTGGCCGGCGCCGGGGATGGTGCGCCGGCGCGCGGAGGGAACCGCGCCCTGGATGGCGTCGAGCACGGCCGAGGCGCGGGCCTCGGTGGTCTCGCCGTCGATCAGCATCACCGGCATGGGCAGGCCGGCGAGATCCGTCAGCTCGATCTGGCCCGGCGGGCGGCCCATCACCCAGGCGTTGTCCTCGCGCAGCAGGCGGAAGCAGCGCTTGGCGGCGGCGAAGCGCTCGGGCCCGCCGAACGGGTCGCGGCCCGGCGCGCCCCACTGGCCGACGAAGGCGCGCATGTCCGCCTCGAGCTCCGCGTCGTCGGCGGGCGGGCCCTGCACCTCGGGCTGGACGTGGGGCGGGTGCAGGAGGTGGAACAGCACCGGCTCGATCATGGTCAGCGAGGCCGCGAGCTCCGGCCGCTTCCAGGCCACGCGGGACAGCGTGGCGCCGCCGAGGCTCAGGCCGGCGAGGTGGATCGGGCGGCCGAAGGACTCGGCCAGCATCGTGCAGACCTCGGCGGCGAAGAGCTGGGTCGATTCCCCCTCCGGCGGCGGGTCGGAGCGGCCGTGGGCGGGCAGGTCGGGGGCGATCACGGGCCGGGTCCGGGCCAGGCCCTCGATGATCGGCTTCCACAGGCCGCTGTGGGCCAGCGAGCAATGCGCCAGCAGCACCGGGGTCCCGGGCCGGTCCATGCCCATCTCCCGCCAGGTCACGCGGGCGCCCCTGAACTCGGTCTCCGGCATGGTTCGCTCCCCTTATCTCTTGTCGACGCCTTCACCTTGCCCGGCCGGACGGGGAAGGCAAGAGGCGGGCGTCCCGGCGACGGCTCGGGCGGCCCTCGCGTCGGCTGCGCCTCCGCATCGCCCCGCCCGGCCGTC
>CAXGVP010000556.1:0-3343 GCA_964013055.1 uncultured Albimonas sp. | reverse complement strand
AATCAGACCGGCGAGAATCAGCAGCGTGCTGGAGGCGAAGAACGAAGTGTTGCGCGCCAGGAACAGGCGGAAGGCGGCCTCATGATCGCAGGCGAGGTCGTAGAAATACAGGCTGATCGCCGCCAGCCGGCCGCGCAGGTCCGGGGCGCCGGCGGTCACCTCCTCGTAGCGCGCCACCGCCACGTCGAGCCCCGCCTCGGCCACCAGCGCCGCGGGATCCGAGAAATAGCGATAGGCGGTGGCCTTGGAGATGCCGGCCTCCGCCGCGGCGGAGGTCACCGTCACCTCGGCCCCGCGCGCCACCAGGGCGCGGGCCGCGGCCAGCAGCGCCTGGCGGGTGCGCGCCTTCTGGGCGGCCCGGGTGGGGGAGTCGGCGGTCATCGGGGGATCCTGCGGGACGGCGTTTTCATGAGACTCTTGTCTTATGGTGAGACTTCTGTCTCATTAATGCCCAGCAACGGAATCGGCAAGCGGAGCTTCGACCATGACCACGCCCCCCCGGCCCCGGACCTATGAGACCCTGGGCATCCTGATGAAATTTCACGCGTTCCCCGAAGAGGTCGACGGCAAGTACTGCCTGGTTGAGGCGCTGGTCCCGCCGGGCCTGGGCGCGCCGCCCAACCATCACGCCGGGGAGACCGAGGCGTTCCATGTGCTCGACGGCGAGATCGAGTTCAGGGTGGCGGACGAGGTGATCACGGCCGGTCCGGGCGACCACGTCCGCATCCCCGACGGCGCGCCGCACGCCTTCGCGGCGAAGGGCGACAGGCCCGCGCGGGTGCTGATCCTCAACGCGCCGGGCCTGATGCACGACCGCTTCTTCACCGAGGTCGGGCGCCCGGTGTCGGACGACACCCTCGCGCCCGCGCCGATGGACGGGCCGCCGGATCTCGCGAAGGTGATGGCCGTCGCCCAGGCGGTCGGCATGACCCTGATGGCCCCGGCCGAGACCTGAGGGGCGACCCGGGACCCGGGATCCAGGACACGGGCGCGCCCGGGGGCGATCCGGGCGCGTCCTCGGCCACGGGCCCAAGCCCGCCCGCAGGGCGCCCATGGGCCGGGGAGCCGGGGCGGGCCGGCTCTGCGCGCGTCAGGCCGCGAGCGCCTCGCGCGCCCGGCGGAAGGAACGGGCGTCGAGGAAGCGCGGGACCTCGCGCAGGTACTGGGCGAAGCGCTCGCCGTAGGAGGCGTGCAGCCAGCGCTCCTCGTTAAGCGCGAACAGCAGGTAGAGGACGAACAGCGCCCCCGCCAGGAAGAAGGTCGGCCAGGACCCGGCGAAGATCGCGAGGCCGAGGGTGGCGAGCACCGAGCTGACGTATTGCGGGTTGCGCGAATAGGCGTAGATGCCGCCCGTCACCAGCCCGTCCTGCGCGCAGTAGGTGTTGTCGAGGCCGAGGAAGGCGTAGCCGCGCAGCGTCACGGCGAAGGCGCCCAGCATCAGCGGCGCGCCGATCGCGATGCGGCTCCAGTGATCCCAGCCCAGCGAGCCCCAGTCGAGCAGCGCGAAGACCACGGTTCCCCCGCAGAAGGCGCGGAACAGGCCGAAGGCGACTGCATGCGCCCGCGACCCCTTGGGCGAGGGCCAGAAGCCCGATCGCCGTCGGAAGACGGCGTGCAGCAGCAGCCCCCCGAGAAGCGCGCCGGACAGCAGCGTGAAGGCGAGGACGAGGGATGCGGCGATGGCCATGTGGGATCTCCCGACGGTCTGCGTCGGACGGGAGAGATCGGCCGGGATGGCCGCCTCGTAAAGGTCTCGCGGGCGGGATGGGGCGAAAAATGCTGCATTATGAAGGCTCTATGGCGCCCGTGCGAATTTTTCGGGACGTCGCCGCGGCGCCTCGCCCGAAAGCCGCCGCAAGCCATGCGCGAGGCGCATGACGCGGCGCGGGGGCCGGGCTCGCGATTCGCGCCTGGCGAGGGCGGGACGGCGGCCGGGGCGCCGGACGCACGACGGCGCCTCCGCGGGGGAGGCGCCGGTCGCGGGCCGCAGAGGTCGGGCGTGGGACCGGTCCGTGGGGCCGGGCGTGGGCCGGGGGCCCCAGGGCGGGCGCTCAGTGGGGGCGGCGGCCCATGGCGAGCATGGTCATGCCGGGGATCATCGGGCGCACCGAGACGTCCTCGAACCCCGCCTCGCCCAGCGACTCGGCCAGCCAGGCGTCGTCGAGGGACCGCGCCTCGGGGGTGAAGGCGGTGTGCTGGAGCTGCCAGAGGGCGGCGAGCTTGGGGCCGGTGCGCTCGGCGTCGACCACGAAGTCGTGCAGCATGAAGGAGCCGCCGGGCGCCAGCGTGTCGTAGGCGCGCGCGATCAGGTCGGCGTGGGATTCGCCGGGCACGCCGGAGAACAGGTAGCTCATCAGGATCGCGTCCTGGCCGGTGGGCCAGGCGGTCTCGAGCGCGTTGCCGTCGACGTACTGGATGCGGTTCGACAGGCCCGCGTCCTCGACATAGGCGCGGCCGAGCCTGGCGACGTTGGGGAAGTCGACGACCGTCGCCTCGAGCTCGGGGAAGGTCCGGCACAGGGTGATCGCGAAGGCGCCGGTGCCGCCGCCGACGTCGAGGAAGGACTTCGCCTCCGACAGGTCCACCAGCTTGGCCAGCCCGCGGGCCGGGCCGAGCGAGCCGGCGTGCTGGGATTCGGAGTAGACGCGGGCTTCCTCGGGGTCGGCGAACCACTGGGCGTAGGAGGCGGTCGCCTCCTCGGGCAGGGTGTTGTTGAGGGCGGGCTCGATCTGGTCGAGCAGGCTGTACATCTGGCGGTCCACCTGCAGGCGCAGGTAGTCGCCGAAGTCGTGCCGGGCGCCCTTGACCAGGAAGGCCTCGGCGGCCGGGGCGTTGGCGAAGACGCCGTCCTCGACCGAGACCAGGCCCAGCGAGGCCAGCGCGGTGAGCAGGGTGCGCGCCCGCTCGGGCGGGAGGGCCGCGGCCTCGCCGATCTGCTCGGCGGTGCTGGGGCCGGCGGCGAGATGGGTGAACACCCCGTAGTGGAGCGCCGCGAACAGGGCCTTGGATCCCATGAAGCCGAAGGCGATGTCCGAAATCTCCTCGGCCGTGGTGAGCAGCGCCATGCGTCGTCCTTCCTCTGCCAGGTCCATTTGCGACGATGTTAGCGGGATTCCGACATGGAAAGACACCCCGCGGCGCAGCATTTCCTGCCGCAGGGGCGAGAATGGGGCGCGGGCGGCCCGGCGCGTCCGCTGCGCGGCCGCGACCGCCCCGCCCTGCGTCCCCGTCGGGGCGGGCCTGCGGTGGGGGACGGACGCGCAGGTCGACGGGGGATGTGCGACGGGTCGCGGGCGGCCCGGCGCGTCCGCTGCGCGGCCGCGACCGCCCCGCCCTGCGTCCC
>CAXGVP010000555.1:0-3355 GCA_964013055.1 uncultured Albimonas sp. | reverse complement strand
CCCGGCCTCCGTCGCAGGACCCCGACGCCCGCCCCCTCTCCCGTCCTCCCGCCGCCCGGGCGCGCCGCCTGCCGGAGGCCCAAGCCCGCCCGCAGGGCGCCTATGGGCCGAAGAGACCGCTCCCGACGGTTCCGGGCGCCCTCGACCTCCCGCACCCTTCCTGCGGGGCCGCGCGCGGCCTAGGTATCCGGGCATGGACGCCCCCGCCGACGCCGCCTCCCTGCTGCCGCCCCGCTTCGCCGACTGGTTCGCCCGGCGCGGCTGGCAGGCGCATCCCCACCAGCTCGCCCTGCTGGAGCGCGCCCGCCTGGGCGGCGCCGACCTGCTGGTCGCCCCCACCGGCGGCGGCAAGACGCTGGCGGGCTTCCTGCCCTCGCTGGTCGCGCTGGAGGGCGCGCCGCGGCCCGGGCTGCACACGCTCTACGTCTCGCCGCTGAAGGCGCTGGCCGCCGACATCCGGCGCAACCTGCAGCGGCCGATCGAGGAGATGGGCCTCTCGATCCGGGTCGAGGACCGCACCGGCGACACCAGGCAATCCGCCCGCCGCCGCCAGCGCGCCGACCCGCCGCAGATCCTGCTGACCACGCCCGAGAGCCTCGCCCTCCTGCTCAGCTACGAGGACGCGCCGCGGATCTTCGCCGGCCTCGCCCGCGTGATCGTCGACGAGGCCCACGCGCTCGCCGAATCGAAGCGCGGCGACCAGCTGATGCTGGGGCTCGCCCGCCTGCGCCGCCTCGCGCCCGACCTGACCGTCGCCGGCCTCTCCGCCACCGTCGAGGATCCGGCGAAGCTGGGCCGCTGGCTGTCGCCCTCCGGCTGCCGGGTGCTGACCGCCGATCCGGGCCCCGAGCCTGACATCGCCATGCTCGAGGCCGCCGCCCCCCCGCCCTGGACCGGCCAGGGCGGCCGCTACGCCGCGCCCGAGGTGATGGAGCTGATCCGCCGCCACCGCACCACGCTGATCTTCCACAACACCCGCGCCCAGGCCGAGCTGTTCTTCCAGGCGCTGTGGGCCGAGAACGACGACACCCTGCCCATCGCCATCCACCACGGCTCGCTCGACCGCGAGGCCCGCACCCGGGTCGAGGCCGCGATGGTCGCCGGCGCCCTGCGCGCGGTGGTCTGCACGGGGACGCTGGACCTCGGCATCGACTGGGGCGACGTGGACCTGGTGGTGCAGGTCGGCGCGCCCAAGAACGTCAAGCGGCTGGTGCAGCGCATCGGGCGCGCCAACCATCGCTACAACGCCCCCTCGCGCGCCCTGATCGTGCCCGCCAACCGCTTCGAGGTGCTGGAATGCCAGGCCGCGCTGGAGGCGGTGCGCGACCACGACCTCGACGGGGAGGCGGCGCGCGGGCCGTCGCTCGACGTCCTCTGCCAGCACATTCTCGCCTGCGCCTGCGCGGGGCCGTTCGAGGCCGATGCGCTTTTTGAGGAAGTCCGCCTCGCCGGCCCCTACGCCGACATGACCCGCGCCGACTTCGACGCCTGCCTCGAGTTCTGCGCCACCGGCGGCTATGCGCTCGCCGCCTACGACCGCTGGAAACGCCTGGTCGAGACCCCGTCCGGAACCTTCCGCCTGCGCGACCCGCGCCTGACGCGGGCGATCCGCATGAACCTCGGGACCATCGTCGGGACCGAGACCCTGAGCGTCCGCCTGAAGGGCAAGCGCGGCGGCGGCCCGAAGCTGGGCGAGGTCGAGGAGGATTTCGCCGCCACCCTCGCCCCCGGCGACACCTTCCTGATCGGCGGCGAGGTGGTGCGCTTCGACGCGCTGCGCGAGCTGACGCTGGAAGTTTCCCGCGCGCCCGGCCGCAAGCCCAGGATCGCGGTCTTCGGGGGGACCAAGTTCTCCACCTCCACGCTGCTGTCGAACCGGGTGATGGACCTGCTGCAGGCGCCCGAGCGCTGGGCGGCCCTGCCGCCCGCGGTGGAAAGCTGGCTGCGCCTGCAGGCCGAGCGCTCCGAGATCCCCCCGCGCGAGGGGCTGCTGGTCGAGACCTTCTCCCGCGGGCTCGCCGGCGTCGGCCACGCGGGGTTTCCGGGCGCCGGGGGCGGGGACCTGCGCCACCACCTCGCCGTCTACGGCTTCGCCGGGCGCAACGCGCACCAGACGCTGGGCCTGCTGCTGACCCGGCGGATGGAGACGGCGGGGCTGGCGCCGCTCGGCTTCGTCGCCTCCGACTACGCGCTGCTGATCTGGGGGCTGGAGGAGGTGGCGGACCCGGCGCCGCTGTTCGAGCCCGACGGCCTGCGCGAGGGGCTCGACCTCTGGCTCGGCGACAACGCCGTGATGAAGCGCACGTTTCGAAATGCCGCGATCATCGCGGGCCTGATCGAGCGCAACCAGCCCGGTGGGCGCAAGTCCGGCCGGCAGGCGACCTTCTCCTCCGACATCCTCTACGACACGCTGCGCCGCTACGATCCCGACCACCTGATGATGCGCATCACCCGCGACGAGGCGATGCGCGGCCTGGTCGACTTCGACCGGATCGAGGCGATGCTGACCCGCGCCACCGGCCGCCTGCGCCATGTCCGCGCCGAGGGGGTGACGCCGCTCGCGGCGCCCCTGCTGCTCGAGGTCGGCAAGGTCCCGATCAAGGGCGAGGGCGCCGAGCGGCTGGTCGAGGGCGAGGCGGCGAGCCTGATGGAAGAGGCCGGGCTGACAGGCGTCTAGCGCCCGCGGGGCCCCTCGCGCCCGCCGCCGCCGCGCTTCCGCAGGGGCTGCGTCTTGCGGAATCGGGCGTTTTGCCCCACATTGGATCCCAAGCGAGCCTCCCTCAGGACGGCGCGCTTTTTTCGCTTCGGCTACAGAGGACACGAAGGCCATAGCCCGCAGACCGCATCAGGCGCCGCCCACCCGCGACACCGGCCCCCGAGTGAACGACAAGATCCGCTGCCCCGAGATCCGCCTCATCGATCATGAGGGCGAAAATCGCGGCGTGCTGGACCCCCGCGACGCCATGCGCATGGCCGAGGAGGTCGGTCTCGACCTCGTCGAGATCTCGCCGAACGCCGCCCCGCCGGTGTGCAAGATCATGGACTTCGGCAAGTTCAAATACGAACAGCAGAAGAAACAGAACGAAGCCCGCAAGAAGCAGCGCATCATCGAGATCAAGGAAGTCAAGTTCCGTCCGAACATCGACAAGCACGACTACGATGTGAAGATGCGAAACGTGACCCGCTTCCTCGAGGATGGCGACAAGGTGAAGGTCACCCTGCGCTTCCGCGGCCGCGAGATGGCGCACCAGGAACTCGGCCGCGATCTGCTGCAACGCGTTGCCGAAGACACCAAGGAAGTGGGCAAGGTCGAGAACATGCCCAAGATGGAAGGCCGCCAGATGGTCATGATGAT
>CAXGVP010000554.1:0-3356 GCA_964013055.1 uncultured Albimonas sp. | reverse complement strand
AGCCGCGCAAGCGCGGTCGCTTCGCGATCCTGGACCGCTCCCCCCGAGTCGCTCTGATCGGCATCCGCGATGGACGGCTCCGGAGAACAGGCGCTCCCCGAGGGGCTCGTGGCGGGCGGGGCCTGGGGCAGGCGGCGAGGCGGGACAGGGGGGCTTGCGCGATGGCGACGGTCATCGGGGGCGAGCGGCGGGCGGGCGATGGACGGGGGGCGGGCGGCTGGGCTAACCCTTGGCCCGAACCCGTGCACGCACCCCAGGAAGCGCCCGATGAGCTACAGCTACGACGACCAGAACATCTTCGCGAAAATCCTTCGCGGCGAGATCCCCTGCAAGAAGGTGCTGGAGACCGAGCATTCCCTCGCCTTCCACGACATCCATCCGCAGGCCGAGGTCCACGTCCTGGTCATCCCCAAGGGGCCCTATGTGACCTACGACCATTTCGCGGCCGAGGCCTCGGAGGCGGAGATCGTCGACTTCATGCGCGCGGTGGGCGAGACGGCGAAGGCGGTCGGCGTGGCCCCGGCCCAGACCGAGGGCGGCAGCCGGATCCTCGCCAACGCCGGGCCCGACGCCCACCAGGAAGTGCCCCACCTGCATATCCACATCTTCGGCGGCGAGTTCCTCGGCCGGATGATCTCGGTCCCCTCGCGCCGCAAGTGACAGGGGGCCCGGCGCCGGTCGGGGCGAAGGCCGCGGACCGGTCCCGGGCCGAGAGGCATGGGCGGCGGGCGGGGCGGCGACGTCCCGCCCCCGGCGGAAGCCGTCATGCGGGCGCCGTGCGCAGGGCGCCTGCGCAGGGAGCCTTCGTGCGGGGGGGGCGCGCGAAAAGCCGGCGTTCTTGCGCGGCGCAGGGAGAGCCGTGCGGGCCCCGCGCGCGGAGATCCGGGGGACCGGCGGCGGCGAGGTCCTGCCAGGCGCGGCGCCGCGGTCGGCCGGGCGCTGCGCCTGCCGGGGCGGGGGGCCGCCTGCGGGCGGCGTGCCGGGCGGCGTGCTCCGGCGAGGGGGGGCGGGGACGGGCCCCGGCCCCGCGTCGGCGCCGACCGTCGCAAGCCGGCGCCGCGCGGGAGAGGGGGCGGAGGCGCCTTACATCTCCGGCTCGACGCCCTCGGGCAGGTCGGCGTCGAAGACGTTGAGGGTCAGGGAGACCATCGCGTAGTAGCCGTTGATCCCCACCAGGTCGACCAGCCCGTCGCGGCCCAGGATCGCCAGCGCCCGGTCGTAGAGCTCGGGCGGGACGGTGCGGTCGCGCTGGGCGACGAGGCTGAATTCGTGGCAGATCGCCTCCTGCGCGTCGGCGAAGGGCGGGGGCGTGCGGTCGCGGATCGCGTCGAGCACCGCCGGCGCAACGCCCGCGTCGAGCGCCATCCGCTTGTGGGCGTACCACTCGAACTGCGCGTTCCACACCCGCGCCACGGTGCAGATCGCGATCTCGGAGAGGCGGGTCTCCAGCGACGAGCCGAAGCGGCAGTAGGCGCCCAGCGTCTGGGCCGGCGCGGCCAGGCCCGGACGGTGAAGCCAGAAGCCCAGCGGGCCGATGATCGCGCCGCGGGGGCCGGAGAGGATGGCCTCGGCCACCTCCTTCTGGGCGTCGGACATCTCTGATAGCTCGGGCGGGGCGAGGCGGGCCAAGGGCGGTCTCCCTGATCGTGTCTGGTTTTGATGGGGCCGAGAATGGCCCGCCCGGCGACCGGCGTCCATCGCCGACCGATCCGTCGGATCCGGGACGCTCGCCTGCTGGAAACGGATCGCTGGCGCAGGGCCGTGGCGTAAGCTAACCTGAGCCGGTCCGGGAGCGGTTGCCGCCCCTTTCGGACGCGTTCCTGTCCCTTGGGGGGGTGTCATGTTTCACGTTCGTCTCGCCGTGGCCGCGCTGACCGCGGGCCTCGGGCTTGCCGCGCCTGCCGCGGCCTATACCGTCAATCCGGGCGGCGCCGCCTATGATGCGCTGAAGCTGGACGGCTACGGCACGTTCGGCGTGAATTTCCTCGTCTCGGCCGAGTCGCAGCCGCTGACCGCCGAGATCGGGGCCGCCCTGACGCAGGCCGCGGCCACCCTCGAGAGCACCATCACCGGCTACATCTCCGAGGCCTTCGGGCTCTACTACGACACGTTCAGCCCGTTCGGCGGCACGGCGGCGGGCTATGACTTCGTGGTCGAACTCACCGACATCGACAATGCCGGGAACACCCTGGCGCAGGCCAGCTACTTCGGCGGGGTCACCGACGGGGTCTACACCATGCCCGTGGCCTCGCTGCTCGAGATCGACTCGGCCGATCTGGACCTGATGAACGGCCTCGACATCCTGGCCGACGTCCTGCTGCACGAGATGTTCCACGGCCTGGGCTTCAGCGGCGCGGTCTGGGGCGCCAACGGCCTGCTGGACGTGTCGGGCCAGTACGTCGGCGCCTACGGTCTGGCGGCCTACGAGCTGGAGTACGGGCTGGGATCGAGCTTCATCCCGGTGGAGGACGCCGGCGGCGCGGGCACCGCGGGCTCGCACTGGGATACGGAGTTCTTCGGCGACCTGTCGGGCAGCTCCACCTTCGCCACCGCGCTGATGACCGGCTCGATCGGGGGGGCGGCGTTCCTGTCCCAGACCTCGATCTTCAGCCTGCAGGACGTCGGCTACGCGCTGGGCGAGCGGCTGGCCTACACGCCCGTGCCGGTTCCCGCGGCGGGCGGGCTGCTGGCCTCGGCGCTGCTGGGCCTGGGCCTGATGAGACGGCGGCGTCGGTCGGCCTGAGGGCTGGCGCGGCCCTGAATGCACGACGGCCGCCCCGAGGGGGCGGCCGTTTTGCGTTCCCGGAAGCTCAGAGGGTGATGCGGTAGCGCGCGAAGCCGTCGGCGCCTTCGCCCGCGTCCTCGATGGTCACGCCTTCGACCGAACCTGCGTATTTGCGCCCGCCGGGGCCGGTGTCGAAGACCACGGTCGTGCCCTCCATCGGGGCGAAGGACCAGTTGGCGTCGGCGGACGGGTTGATGGTCCCCTGGTCGACGATGTAGCGCACGATGACGTCGCGGTTGGTGTCGGGGGCGACGAAGACGATCTTGTCCTCGGTCACGCCGGGGAAATTCCCGCCGCCGCCGGCGCGGTAGTTGTTGGTGGCGATGATGAACTTCGCCGCCGGGTCCAGCGGCGCGCCCTCGAAGGTCAGGTCGGTGATGCGGCTGGCCTCCGGGTTCACGACGGCGCCGTCGCGGTCGTATTTCGCCGGCTGGCCGAGGTCGATCCGGTAGCTGACCCCGTCGATGACGTCGAAGTTGTAGGACGGGAAGCCGGGGTTGATCAGGGGGGCGTCGGTCGCGCCGGGCTCGACCTGGTTGAAGATGCCGGCCGACATCTCCAGCCACTCCTT
>CAXGVP010000553.1:0-3356 GCA_964013055.1 uncultured Albimonas sp. | reverse complement strand
CAGCCGAACAGGTCGTCGCCGGTGATCGCCGAAATGCGCAGGCTGACGCCCTCGAGGCCGATCTCGCGCACCGCCTCGCGATCGACCAGCTCGGCGCCCAGGCCGAACTCGGCGATCCAGTCGACGCCCAGCGCATCCGCCCCGTCGCCGGTGATCCAGGTGCCGGCCGCGAACAGGATCCAGCGCAGCTCGCGCCCGAAGACCGCATGCGTCGTCGGCCCGTCAAGCTCCCCGTGCGCCGTGACCACGCCGAAGCTGGTGTCGCCCTCCAACACCTTGCTGGAGGCCGAATAGGTCGTGCCGAACACCCAGTTCAGCCGCGTGCGCCCGGTGAAGGTCACGTCGCCCGCCAGCGGCGTCTCGTAGTCGAAGCGCAGGGCGCCGCCGTACAGGATCTCCTGCACGTCCCAGTTGAACAGCAGGTCGTCCGTCGCCCGGTCGAGCCGCGCAGCCCCCGGCCCCACGAAGGCGGTGTCGTCCTGCACCATCCCCCAGCCCGCCGTGACGATCGGCGTGACCGAGAGCGAGGGCGTCAGGTCGTAGGCCACCCCCACCCCGCCGACGGCGGTGTAGGCGTCGATGCGGTTGCGCGGGGCGGCGGCGAAGGCGGAGCCGGGGAACAGGGTGGGATAGTCAGTCTCGGCCGTGAACCAGCTGAGGGTGCCCTCGGCATAGAGCTCGCCGCCCAGCAGCCCGACCCCCTCGAACCGGTGCGAGGGGGCGCCGGCCAGGCGGTTGAGCTCGGTGTCCGAGGCATTCCCGTTGCCGATCGAGAAGCTCGAGGCGCTGACCCCAGGCAGCGCCGCGAAGCCGGTCAGACCCAGCACCGACTTGCCGAAGTCGCTGGACCGCGCGGCGTCGCGGATCGACTGGCGCACGCTGGTCGTGCTCTGCGCCGCCGCCGATCCCGCCGCGAGCACGAGCGTCCCCGCCACGATCGCGGCCAGCGCCGGCCGCAGGCCGCGCTCGGGCCTCGCGACGGCGAGGCGCGGGAGTCGGGAGGGGCGGAAGCAGGGGCGAGGCGACATGCAGGTCCTTTCGACAGGCGGAGCCCCCGACCGACGCCGGCGGGACGGCGGGGCGCACGGAGCCCGCTCACCTTAAGGAAATTTCCCCGAAATCCATCCGCGAAATTCATCCCGGCGCCCTTCGGCCCGCCGGAGGCCCCGCGAAAACGCGAACGGCCCGCCGCGAGGGCGGGCCGCTGGTGCGGTCGGGCCCCGCGCGGGGGCCGATGCGCGCCCGATCAGGCGGTGGCGGTGGCCTCGTCCTCGGCGTCCATCGCCTCGAGACGGGACTGGAGCTCGTCCTTGGAGACGGACACCTCGGTGACCTGCGCCAGCTCGAGGATGTAGTCGACGACCTTGTCCTCGAACAGGGGCGCACGGATCTGCTGCATCGCGCCCTCGTTCTGCTTGACGTACTCGAAGAACGCCTGCGGGGGCACGTTCATCTGCTGCGCCTGGCGCACGATCCGCTGCATGATCTCCTGCTCGGAGACCTGGATCTCGTGCTTGGAGCCGGTCTCGGCCAGCAGCAGGCCCAGACGCACGCGACGGGCGGCGAGGGTCTTGTGCTCCTCGGTCGGCTCGATGGCGTCGTGGTCGTGGCCCTGCACCTCGGGGTGCTCCTCGTGCCACAGCTGGTGCGCGATCTGCTGGGCCTCGACCTCGAGCAGCGAGGCCGGCAGGTCGAACTGCACCGTCTCGTCCAGCGCGTCGAGCAGCTTGCGCTTGACCAGCGCGCGCGAGGCGACGTTGTACTCGTTGGCGAGCTGCTCGCGGACCTGGGTCTTCAGGCCCTCGAGGTCCTCGGAGCCGAACTGCTTGGCCAGCTCGTCGTCGACCTTCGCGGCCACCGGGGCGGCGACGGTCTTGGCGGTGCAGGTGAACACCGCTTCCTTGCCCGCCAGGTGCTCGGCCTGGTAGTCCTCGGGGAAGGTGACGGTGACGTCCCTGGTCTCGCCGGCCTTGATGCCGACCAGCTGCGGCTCGAAGCCGGGGATGAACTGGCCGGAGCCGATCACCAGCTGGAAGTCCTCGGCCGAGCCGCCCTCGAAGGGCTCGCCGTCGACCTTGCCCACGAAGTCGAAGGTCAGCTGGTCGCCGTCGACCAGCTCCTCGCCCTCGGCGCGGGGCTCGAAGGTCTGGGCGCCCTCGGCGAGCTTGGCCAGCGCCTCGTCCACGGCGGAGTCCTCGACCTCGGCGACCGGCTTCTCGAGCGCGATCTTGGAGAAGTCGGGCTCCTCGATGTCGGGCAGCTTGTCGTAGGCGAGCTCGAGGTGCAGGTCGTGGCCCTCGTCGAAGTCCTGGTTGGTGACCTTGACGTCGGGCTGCAGGGCCGGGCGGTCGCCGGTCTGCTCGAAGTGCTGGCGGATGGCGCCGTCGACGGACTCCTGCACGATCTCGCCCAGCAGGGACTTGCCGAACATCTTCTTGAGCAGCGGCAGCGGGGCCTTGCCCTTGCGGAAGCCCTTCATCTGGACGTCCTCGCGGGCGGCCATGAGCTTCTCGTTCATCTTCTCCGCAAGCGCGGACGCGGGCAGCGTCATCGCGTAGGCGCGGCTCAGACCTTCGGACTTGGTTTCGACGACCTGCATTTTCCGTCCTGTTCCAGCTTCTTCTCGGCCGCTGGCGTCGCCTGGTGCGGGCGGAGGGACTTGAACCCCCACGCCTTGCGGCACGAGAACCTAAATCTCGCGTGTCTACCGGTTCCACCACGCCCGCAGCGGCCGCCGCCGGCCGGAGCCGGCGCGGATTCGGGGGTGACCTATCAGGCTTCCGCGCGGGGCGCGAGTCCTGATGAGCAATTCCCCGCGCGGGAAAGGGCCCGGCGGGCGGGGCGCGCTGACGCTGCGTCGAAGGCGCCCGGCTCCGCCGCCGGGGCGCCGCGTTTCCGCCGCATCCACGATTTTACCGCCGCATTGCTCGTCCGGCGGGCGGAGGCCCCCTAGCTCCATGCAATGGAATGCGCGCCCGCAGCCGGGCGCTTCACCGCGACGGAGACCGAACCGATGGACCTGATCCGCATCATCCTGTCGATCCTGCTGCCGCCGCTGGGGGTGTTCCTCCAGGTCGGCATCGGCATGCAGTTCTGGGTCAACATCCTGCTGACCCTTCTGGGCTACATCCCCGGCGTGGTTCACGCCGTCTGGATCATCGCCCGGCGCTGAACCTGCGCGCCCCCGCCCCTGACCCCGGAAAGGAACCCCGCCCCATGCGTCACGAGCAGCCCATCGATGGCGAGATCCTCGAGCCCGACCGCTCCGCCCGGGCCGGCGGCGCAGGCGCGGGCCGGCCGGGCGACGCCGCAGGCGCCCGGTGGACGGGCGACGCCGCAGGCGCCCGGTGGACGGG
>CAXGVP010000552.1:0-3359 GCA_964013055.1 uncultured Albimonas sp. | reverse complement strand
CCCTCCTTTCCCCATCCCGGACCCCTGCCCGCGTGCCCCAGGCCCCCTTCGACCCCCGCGAGATCGCTCCGTCGCCCCCCGTCGGGTCCGCCTCCCCCAAGGCGGGCCCGCCGCCCGAGCGGCCGGACAATGCGCTGGGCGCGGCCTGGATGGCGATGTCGGTGGTCACCGCCTCGGCGATGGTGCTGGCGGTGCGCGGCATGGCGGAGGGCGTGGACAGCCGCATGACCGTGCTGCTGCGCTCGCTGGGGATCATGGCCTGCGTGGCGGCGATGATGCTCTCGCCCCGGTTCCGGGCCAGCCTGACCTTCTCGAACCCCGGGCTGCACCTGGTGCGCGGCGGGCTGATCGCGGTCTCGACCCAGTTCGGGTTCTACGCGATCTCGAACCTCAACCTCTCGACCGCGACGGTGCTGAGCTTCACCGCGCCGATCTTCGCCACCCTGCTGGCCGTGCCCCTGAACGGCGAACGGGTGGGCCCGCGCCGCTGGGCGGCGGTCGCGGTGGGATTCGCGGGCTGCCTGATCATCCTGCGCCCCACGCCCGAGGGGCTGGACTGGGCGATGCTCTCGGCGCTGCTGGCGGCGGTGCTGTTCGCGCTGGCGCTGGCGCTGTCGCGGGGCGTGGCGGCGGCGGACGGGCCTGCGGCCGCGTTCGTCTCGGCCAACGCGATGATGCTGATCCTGGCCCTGCCGCTGGCCCTGCCGGTGTGGGAGCTGCCCACCGGCGCCGGCGGCTGGAGCCTGCTGGCCCTGCTGGTCGCCACGTCGGCGGCGCGCAACGTGGGCGACCTGCAGGCCTACCGGCACGGCGACGCCTCGGTGATGGGGGTGATCACCTACGGCCGCCTGGTGCTGATCGCGGCCGCCGCCTGGGCCTTCTTCGACGAGATCCCCGACGGCCCCACCCTGCTGGGCGGCGGGGTGATCATCGCCTCGACCCTCTACATCGCCTATCGCGAGCGGAGGGTGGCGCGCGATCGGCGGGCCGCCGCCGCGGTGCGCGACGAGAGCTGAGGCGCGCCGACCCGCGCCGCGCGCGCGGGCCCCGCGCAGGAGCCCGTGCGGGCCTCGCGCAGGAAGTTGCGCGCAGCCCTTTCAGGCTGTCTGGAAATTGCGCAAGGGCGCCAATGACAAAGGCGCCGCGCACGGAAGCGCCCCGCAATGTCGGATTCCTTAAATCCATCCTTGATCGGGGGGGCATGAATCAGTATGTCCCCCGCCAACAGGGTCGCCGATCCCAACCTCGACCAGGGCCGCCGCCGGAGACAGACCGGCGCCGAGTCACAGGGGGGGCGCTAAGGGGCCGCTGGGTTTCATCTGCTGGTAGGGGAGACTACGTCATGCATGACGGCAGCCTCTTCCGACTGGGGATCGACCTGGAGACAGGCGCCACCCATGAGGAAGCTCGCACGAGCGGCCATACGGCCGACGTTTACACCGACGTCACCGTCCGCGACGTGTTCGACGAGACGCGCGACGACCATTTCATCCGCCGCGACGGCAAGGTCTTCGCCGGCACGCACCTCATCATCGAGGTCGTGGACGGCGAGGGGCTGGACGACCAGGCCCGCATCGAGCAGGCGTTCCGCGACTGCGTGGACACCTGCGGCGCGACGCTGCTGCACATCCACACGCACAAGTTCTCGCCCCAGGGCGTGAGCGGCGTGGCGGTGCTGGCCGAGAGCCACATCTCGGTCCACACCTGGCCGGAGATCGGCTACGGCGCCTTCGACGTCTTCATGTGCGGCGACGCGCAGCCCTGGAAGGCGGTCGAGGTCCTGCGCGAGGCGTTCTCGGCCGGCGACGTCCGCGTCAAGGAACTGCTCCGCGGCGAGGAGGTGGTGGCCGACCGTCTCTGACGGCGACCACCCCCGATGCAGAAGGGCGGCCCCCACGGGCCGCCCTTTCGCGTCTCCAGCCCTCAGTCCAGCGGCGTGATCGGGTCGCCCGGGCGGATCAGGCCGCCGTGCTCGATGGTGCAGTTGAGGCCCGAGCGGTTCAGCAGCCCCTCCCGCAACCCCTTGATGCCGAGCAGCTTCTCCAGGTAGGCGCAGGGGAAGTTGAAGCGCGCGCCGTAGAGCACCGTCTCGCCGATGCGGAAGCGGCGGCCGACGAGGTGGTTCACCGGCACGCCCCGCACCGTGAGGTTGCGGCGATGGTCGCCGGGCGCGATCTCGGCCTTCAGGCCGGGCACGCGCGGTTCGCCGATGGCGATCGCCTCCAGCACCTCCATCTCGATCAGCGTCGCCTCGCGGGCGTCGGGCTTCGAGGGATAGGTGCCGGTCCCCAGGAAGTAACGGTCGCCCTCGATCCCCTGCCCCGCCACCAGCCGCGCCTCGGCGAGCGGCCGCATCGGCTGGGAGGCGGCGGGCGAGACGTGGATGTGCAGCAGTTCGCCCTGCCAGGCGCCGGCGCCGGTCATGCCGCGGCCAGGCTCAGGCCGCCGTGGCGGGCGAGGAAGGCCACGATCTCGTCCACTCCATCGCCCTTGGCGACGTTGCCCATCACGAAGGGCAGGCCGCGGCGCATCCGCTCGGCATCGCTCCGCATCACCTCGAGGTTCACGCCGACGTAGGGCGCAAGCTCCACCTTGTTGATCACCAGCAGGTCCGAGCGGGTGATGGCGGGGCCGCCCTTGCGGGGGATCTCCTCGCCCGCGCAGGTGTCGATGACGTAGATCGTGAGGTCCGCCAGCTCCGGCGAGAAGGTGGCGGCGAGATTGTCGCCCCCGCTCTCGATCACCACCAGGTCGAGGTCGGGGAAGGCGCCCCGAAGCTCCGCCACCGCGGCGAGGTTGATCGAGGCGTCCTCGCGGATCGCGGTGTGGGGGCAGCCGCCGGTCTCGACGCCGCGGATTCGGTCGGCGCTCAGCACCTGCATCCGGGTCAGGGCGTCGGCGTCCTCGCGCGTGTAGATGTCGTTGGTGATCACCGCCATCGACAGCCGGTGCGCCAGCGCCCGGCACAGCGCCGCGGTGAGCGAGGTCTTGCCCGCCCCGACCGGACCGCCAATGCCGACCCGCAGGGGCCCATGGGGAGATTTCTGCAGCGTCACGATCGGAACAGCCTCGTGGTCTGGGTTTCGTGGAAGATGCTCGACAGGTCGACGGCCAGGCACGCGCCGCCGACGTCCTCGGGGTCCGCCGCCAGCGCCTCGACCGCCACCGCCTCGCAGACCGGGGCGAGGTCCGCGATCACCGCCTGCGCCTCGGTCTGGCCCAGCACCGACAGGCGGATCGCGGCCGAGACGAGGTTCGAGGCGAAGGCATGCAGGTAGGCGGCCGCCGTCTCCTCCAGCGGCAGGTCCTCGCGCCTTGCGGCGCGGCCGAGCGCCACCGGCAGGGCCGCCGGCGCGCCG
>CAXGVP010000551.1:0-3362 GCA_964013055.1 uncultured Albimonas sp. | reverse complement strand
GATGGAGGTCTACAAGGAGCCCGGCCTGCCCGCCGAGGTGGTGACCCGCTTCGGGGTCCGCGGCATGGCCGGCACCCATGGCGTCGGCCACACCCGCATGGCGACCGAGAGCGCGGTGACCACGCTGGGGGCGCATCCGTTCTCCACCGGCGCGGACCAGTGCCTGGTGCATAACGGCTCGCTGTCGAACCACAACAACCTGCGGCGCGAGCTGGTGCGCGAGGGGATCCGCTTCGAGACCGAGAACGACTCGGAGGTGGCCGCCGCCTATCTCACCGCCCGGCTCGCCGAGGGGCGCAACCTGGGCGAGGCGCTGGAAGGGGCGCTGGCCGATCTCGACGGGTTCTACACCTTCGTGGTGGGGACCCGGGACGGCTTCGGCGTGCTGCGCGACCCCGTCGCCTGCAAGCCCGCCGTGATGGCCGAGACCGACCGCTACGTCGCCTTCGGCTCGGAATACCGCGCCCTCGTCGGCCTGCCCGGCATGGACCTTGCAAAGGTCTGGGAGCCGGAGCCCGCCACCGTCTATTTCTGGGAACGCTGATGCCCGTCTTCGACCTGGCCACCACCCCGTTGCGCGACTTCCATGCCGCGCTTCATGCCGCCCGCGAGGGCGAGAACGAGGCGTTCGAGGTGCTGAACCCGCGCGGCGCGCATTCCGTCGCCGTGGGCGCCATGGCGCCCGTGCGCGTCGATGTGCACGGCTCCGTCGGCTATTACTGCGGCGGCATGAACGAGGCGGCGGAGATCACCGTCCACGGCTCCGCCGGGCCGGGGGTGGCGGAGAACATGATGTCCGGAAAGGTCGTCGTGAAGGGCGCCGCCAGCCAGTACGCCGGCGCCACCGGGCGCGGCGGGCTGCTGGTGATCGAGGGCGACGCCTCGTCCCGCTGCGGGATCTCGATGAAGGGGATCGAGATCGTGGTGAAAGGCTCCATCGGGCACATGAGCGCCTTCATGGCCCAGAAGGGCGCGATGGCGGTGCTGGGGGACGCGGGCGAGGCGCTGGGAGATTCCTTGTATGAGGCCCGGCTGTATGTCCGGGGCTCGGTGAAGTCGCTGGGCGCGGACTGCATTGAAAAAGAGATGCGGGCGGAGCATCTCGCCCAGCTCTCGGACCTGCTGGCGCGCGCCGGGGTCGAGGCCGATCCGGCCTCGTTCCGCCGCTATGGGTCGGCCCGGAAGCTCTATCATTTCAACGTCGATCACGCGGGGGACTACTGATGTCCTACGACACCCCGTCCACCTTTCCGCGCAAGTCGGCGACCTTCGACGACTACACGCTCTCCGAGATCCGCCGGGCGGCGGCGACGGGGATCTACGACATCCGGGGCGGCGGCGCGAAGCGCAAGGTTCCGCATTTCGACGACCTGCTGTTCCTGGGGGCCTCGATCTCGCGCTACCCGCTGGAAGGGTATCGCGAGGCCTGCAACACGGCCGTCACGCTGGGCGACCGCTTCGCCTCGAAGCCGATCCGGCTGAAGATCCCGATCACCATCGCCGGCATGTCCTTCGGCTCGCTCTCGGGCCAGGCGAAGGAAGCGCTGGGGCGCGGGGCGAGCGCGGCGGGCACCTCGACCACCACCGGCGACGGCGGGATGACGGAGGAGGAGCGGGGCCACTCGGACCTGCTGGTCTATCAATACCTGCCGTCCCGCTACGGGATGAACCCGCGCGACCTGCGCCGGGCGGACGCCATCGAGGTGGTGGTCGGCCAGGGCGCGAAGCCGGGCGGCGGGGGCATGCTGCTGGGGCAGAAGATCTCGGAGCGGGTCGCGGGGATGCGCGACCTGCCGGAGGGGATCGATCAGCGCTCGGCCTGCCGGCATCCCGACTGGACCGGGCCGGACGACCTGGAGATCAAGATCGGCGAGCTGCGCGAGATCACCGCCTGGGAAAAGCCGATCTACGTGAAGGTCGGCGGCTCGCGCCCCTATTACGACACCGCGCTGGCGGTGAAGTCGGGGGCGGACGTGGTGGTGCTCGACGGGATGCAGGGCGGCACCGCGGCGACGCAGGAGGTGTTCATCGAGAACGTCGGCCTGCCCACGCTGGCGTGCATCCGGCCGGCGGTGCAGGCGCTGCAGGACCTGGGGATGCACCGCAAGGTGCAGCTGGTGGTCTCGGGCGGGATCCGCAACGGGGCGGACGTGGCGAAGGCCATGGCGCTGGGGGCGGATGCCGTGTCCATCGGGACCGCGGCGCTGGTGGCGCTGGGGGACAACGATCCGCGCTACGAGGACGAGTACCGGGCGCTGGGAACCACCGCCGGCGCCTACGACGACTGGCACGCGGGGCAGGATCCGGCGGGGATCACCACGCAGGACCCGGAGCTGGCCGCCCGGCTGGATCCGGTGGCGGCGGGGCGGCGGCTGGCGAACTACCTGGCGGTGATGACGCTCGAGGCGCAGACCATCGCGCGGGCCTGCGGCAAGTCCGACCTGCGCAACCTGGAGCCGGAGGACCTCTGCGCCCTCACCCTGGAGGCCGCCGCCATGGCGCGCGTGCCGCTGGCGGGGACCAACTGGATACCGGGGGGCGGCGGGTTCTGACCGCCTGAACTGAGACCAACGACGGGGGAACCCCGCGCGGAGCAACCGACAGGGATAGACGGATGACCAAGGATCTGGCCGCCTGGGGGAAGGAGCGCGGGGTGCGCTACTTCATGATCGGCTACACGGACCTGTTCGGGGGGCAGCGGGCGAAGCTGGTCCCCCTGCAGGCCATCGCCATGATGCAGGAGGACGGCGCGGGCTTCGCCGGCTTCGCCTCCTGGCTGGACCTGTCGCCGGCGGACGCCGACCTCTTCGCCGTGCCGGACGCGGACGCGGTCATGCAGCTGCCCTGGAAGCCCGAGGTCGCCTGGGTTCCCGGCGACCTGATGCTGGACGGCGCGGCCCTGGCGCAGTCCCCGCGCAACGTGCTGAAGGCGCAGGTCGAGAAGGCGGGGGCCCTGGGTCTGCGGGTGAAGACCGGGGTCGAGGCGGAGTTCTTCCTGGTCTCGGCCGACGGATCCGAGATCTCGGACGGCCAGGACAAGGCCGACAAGCCCTGCTACGACCAGCAGGCGCTGATGCGGCGCTTCGACGCGATCTCGGCGATCTGCGACGGGATGCTGGAGCTGGGCTGGGGCCCCTACCAGAACGACCACGAGGACGCGAACGGCCAGTTCGAGATGAACTGGGATTTCGACGATGCCCTGGTGACCGCCGACCGCCATTCCTTCTTCAAGTTCATGGCCAAGTCGGTGGCGGAGAAGCACGGCCTGCGCGCCACCTTCATGCCCAAGCCGCTCGCCCGGCTGACCGGCAACGGCTGCCACGCCCATATCTCGGTCTGGGACAGCGAGGGCAAGGTCAATG
>CAXGVP010000550.1:0-3363 GCA_964013055.1 uncultured Albimonas sp. | reverse complement strand
GGGGGCTCGACGAGCTGCAGAGCGACGCGCCCGGGATGAACTTCCTCAACCCCGCCCATGACGGCCAGCGCGGCATCGCGGGTGACACGCTCTACCGCGAATTCATCGAGCCCGCCGACGCCACCGAGATGGCGCGCCTGTCGCGGCTCATGGCCGAGGAGATCCGCAAGGTGCGGGGCGACGAATACGAGGTCTCGGCATCCTTTTCGCTCTATGCCACCTCAGGCGCGAGCGACGACTATGCCTACAGCCGTCACCGGGCGGATACGGGCAAGGCCAAGGTGCTGGGCTTCACCATGGAGTGCGGCCACGCCTTCCAGCCCGAGTTCGCCGAGGCAGAAGACGTGATGCGCGAGGTCTCGGCCGCGCTCGCCCGCTTCGCCGCCGACGTGAGCCGCGTGGCACCGGCCTGAGCGGGATCAGCGCGGCGACATTTCCGCCAGCAGCGCCTGCGCCGCGGGCCCCCAACGGCCGAGGAACGCCTCGCCGGGGCCCGAGGTCTGGAAATCCCGCCAGACCTGCGTCGCGGGGGCCCGGCCCAGCCAGCCGATGCCGTCGGGGCTGCGCGGGGTCTTCAGGATCTCCATCTCTTCGATCAGCCCGTCGCGCAGCACGAGGCCCTGCGCGACGCTGACCTCATCGCGGGGGGCGTGCGAGGGCAGGTCGTCGGGAAAGTCGCGCCGGGCGCGCCAGAACGGGGCGTCGGCAAAGCGCGTTTCCTGCCGCAGGAAGTCGCGCCCGATGCGGGCGTTGCGCAGGCAGGTCTCGCGGGCGCGCTCCTCGATGTAGCGGCGACAGAGCGCTTCGCTGGCCGCCCCGGGGCGCGCAGCCAGGGTCCGGCGCACCGCCGCCGTGGCCAGTGCGCTGGAGACTGCCCAGAACAACCCGTGGCCCGAGAGCGGGTCCATGGCGGCGAAGGCGTCGCCGACGGGCAGCGCGGTGAGCGACGCGATGGGGGCCGGCAGCACGGGCGCCGCCTCCCGCGCCCGGGGCGGTGCGTCGAAGCGGATCTCGCCGAGCTCGGGCCGCGCCTCTGCCAGCGCCGCGGCGAGACGCGTCTCGAGTGGCGCATCGCCCCGGGCATCGCAGGAATACTGCGCCCAGAGCTCGCCGCCCGGCAGCGCCGCTGTCCAGACCCAGCCGCCGGCAAGGGCGGTGACCGAGATGCCGGGCCCGGCAGGCCGCGCGCCGCGGCAGGCGCCGCTGATGGCGATGGTCGAGAAGCCCGGCCGCCGGGTGGCGTCGCGCCCGTGGGCGCCGCGGCCGCGGGCGTCGATCACCCAACCGGCCTCGATCCGCTGCCCATCGCCAAGGTCGACCGTCTGGCGCTCGGGCCGGGCCGTGCCCTCGATGAGGGTTGCGCCCGAGGCAACCGCCGCGTCGCGCAGATGCGCGTCGAGCCGGTCGCGGCGCACGAGGTATTCGCCGTTGGCGCTGTCCGCGACGCCCGCCCAGTCGACCCGGCGGGGCAGGGGGCCGACGAGGCTGTCGCCCGTGCCGATGCCCGAGGACACCAGCCAGCGGTGCAGGCGCGGGCTCAGGCCCTCGATCCGCCCGCCGGTCCGCAGCGGGTCGACCAGCAGCACCTGAAGACCGTCGCGCGCCGCAAGCCACGCCGTCACGGCGCCCGCCGGGCCGCCGCCCACCACGACCATATCGGCTCTCCGGGGGAGAGGTTTTCGCATGCTGCACGTCATTTCAGCAGTGAAACGCGGGGCCGCGCGGGCCTCCATGACATTTCCGGCCAACCTTCACGGATCCGTCATCCGGCGTGAATTTTGGCCGGAAATGTCAAGAACGGTGCCCGCCCTCTCGGCAAGACTGCCCTCCATCTTGAAGCCACCCGCCGGAGGGCACGCCCGTCCGGACCAAGCCAGAGGATCGCGCATGACCTCAAGACACCGTCTTTACCTCTCTGCAAGCGCAGCCTGCCTGATGCTGTCGGGGCTGCCCGCGCTGCCAGCGCTGGCGCAATCCGGCGAGGAGGTGCTGACCACGATCTGCGCCGCCTGTCACGCCACCACCGACGATGGCGCGGTCGAGCGCATCGACGCCGTCCGCAAGACGCCCGAGGCGTGGGACATGACCGTGGTCCGCATGATGCGCAACCACGGCGTAGCACTCAGCCCCGAGGACCGTGTCGCGGTCGTCCGCTACCTTGCCGACACCCGCGGCCTCACCGTCGCCGAGACCGAGGGCCGCCGCTACATCCTCGAGAAGCAGCCCATCGCCGAGGATTCCGGCCCCGACCAGCTGATGTCCGAGACCTGCGGCCGCTGCCACTCCTACGCCCGCGTGGCGTTGCAGCGCCGGACCCCCGAGGACTGGGCGCATCTGGTGAACTTCCACCTCGGCCAGTTCCCGACGCTGGAATACCAGGCGCTGGCACGGGACCGCGACTGGTGGGGCATCGCGCAGGAGCAGATCATTCCCTTCCTCGCCGAGACATACCCGCTGGGCGACATGCCCGAGGCCTTTTCAGGCGATCTCTCGGGCCGCTACGTGGTGGCCGGGCGGCAGCCGGGCCGCGGCGCCTACTCGGGCTCGATGGAGCTGGCCGCCTCGGATGCGGGCTATGACGCGACGCTCGAGCTGAGCTTCGCCGACGGCAGCGAGACCTACACCGGCACCGGGCTGGTCTATGGCGCGGGCGAATGGCGTGCAACGCTGAGCGCCGGGGACGTGACGATCCGGCAGGTCATGGCGCTTGAGGGCGCCGAGCTTTCGGGCCGCTGGTTCTTCGCCGGCGAGGACGCGACCGGCGGTGACATCGTCGCCCGGGCCGAGGACGCCGCGCCCGCGATCATCGGCATGAACCCCGCCGCCATCGCCGCGGGCAGCACCACCGAGGTCACCCTGACCGGCACCGGCCTGTCCGGCGAGGCGGTCCTGCCCGAGGGGCTGAGCGCAGAGATCGTCAGCGAGAGCCCCGGGGAAGTGGTCCTCAAGGTGACCGGCGAGACCGAGGGCACCTATGCGCTGTCGTTCGGCGACGCGGCCACGCCCTCCGATCTCGTGGTCTACGACGGCATCGACCGCATCAGCATCGTCCCCGAGGTCGCCATGGCCCGCATCGGCGGCAACGGCGGTCCGATCCCCAAGGTCCCGGCACAGTTCGAGGCCTGGGCCTGGTCGAACGGCCCCGACGGCGAGCCCGCCACCGACGATGATCTCGCCATCGGCGCGGTCGAGGCCGCCTGGACCACCGACAACTGGGACGAAGCCGCCGCCGAGGTCGAGGACGCGAAATACGCGGGCTCCATCGACCAGACCGGCCGCTTCACCCCGGCGGGTGCGGGCCCCAACCCCGAGCGCGTCATGGGCACGAACAACGTCGGCAACCTGCGCATCACCGCCACCTAC
>CAXGVP010000549.1:0-3371 GCA_964013055.1 uncultured Albimonas sp. | reverse complement strand
CCCCCCCTCCCACCCGCGCCCCTGCCCGCCGGCGCAGCGCCCGCCACGCGCCGCGAGCCTGACCTCGCCCCGCGCGCGACGCCCGACGCGGCGCCTCCATGCCCGGCGAACCGTCGCCCAACCGCCTCAGGTTTACCCAAACGGCGCCCCCTGCGCCGCATCGCGGTCTTGCGGCGCCGCGTCATTTCGGTCATGGAGCGCCCAACCACGGCGCCCGCGCATTCGAAGCGGGGGGGCGCCCGCCCCCCGATTCCGAACCGACGGACCCCAACGATGCAGCTTCGCAACATCGCCATCATCGCCCATGTCGACCATGGCAAGACCACCCTCGTCGACGCGCTCCTGCGCCAGTCCGGCGCCTTCCGCGAGAACCAGGCCGTCGCCGAGCGCGCCATGGACTCCAACGATCTCGAGCGCGAGCGCGGCATCACCATCCTCGCCAAGGCCACCTCGGTCGAGTTCGAGGGCGCGCGCATCAACATCGTCGACACCCCCGGCCACGCCGACTTCGGCGGCGAGGTCGAGCGCATCCTGTCGATGGTCGACGGCGCCATCCTGCTGGTCGACGCGGCCGAGGGCCCGATGCCCCAGACCAAGTTCGTGACCCAGAAGGCCCTGCGCCTCGGCCTGCGCCCGATCGTGGTGCTCAACAAGGTCGACAAGCCCGACGCCGACCCCGACCGCGCGCTGGACGAGGTCTTCGACATGTTCGCGGCGCTCGACGCCGACGAGGACCAGCTCGACTTCCCCGTGCTCTACGCCTCCGGCCGCGCCGGCTGGGCCGACGACGAGCTCGACGGCCCGCGCGAGAACCTCACCGCCCTGTTCCGCAAGGTGATGGCCCATGTGCCTGCGCCCAAGCAGGTCGCCAACGCCGACAAGCCCTTCACCATGCTGGCCACCACGCTCGAGGCCGACCCGTTCATCGGCCGCCTGCTGACCGGGCGCGTCGAGACCGGCAAGATCGTCGCCGGCGCCACCATCAAGGCCCTGCGCCCCGGAACCGGCGAGATCGAGCGCTTCCGCGTCTCCAAGATCCTCGCCTTCCGCGGGCTCGGCCGCCAGCCGGTCGACAGCGCCGAGGCGGGCGACATCGTCGCGCTCGCGGGCCTGTCCAAGGCCACCGTCGCCGACACCCTGTGCGATCCCGCGATCAACGACCCGCTCTCGGCCCAGCCGATCGACCCGCCGACCATCGCGGTGACCTTCTCGATCAACGACAGCCCGCTGGCGGGCCGCGACGGCGACAAGGTGCAGAGCCGCGTGATCCGCGATCGCCTGATGCGCGAGGCCGAGGGCAACGTCGCCATCCGCATCACCGACACCGCCGAGAAGGACGCCTTCGAGGTCGCCGGCCGCGGCGAGCTGCAGATCGGCGTGCTGATCGAGAACATGCGCCGCGAGGGCTTCGAGCTTTCCGTCTCGCGTCCCCGCGTGATGATGCGCGACGAGGGCGGCAAGCGCCTGGAGCCGATCGAGGAAGTCACCGTCGACGTCGACGAGGAGTTCTCGGGCGCCGTGGTCGACAAGCTCAGCCAGCGCAAGGCCGAGATGACCGAGATGCGCCCCTCGGGCGGCGGCAAGACCCGCATCGTGTTCCTCGCCCCCGCCCGCGGCCTGATCGGCTACCACGGCGAGTTCCTCACCGACACCCGCGGCACCGGCATCATGAACCGCGTGTTCCACAGCTGGGCCGAGTGGAAGGGTCCGATCCCGGGCCGCCGCCACGGCGTGCTGATCTCGATGGAGCAGGGCGACTCGGTCGCCTACGCGCTGTTCAACCTGGAGGAGAGGGGGCGTCTGATCATCGGGTCGGGCGAGCCGGTCTACCAGGGCATGATCATCGGCGAGAACGCCCGCCCCGGCGACCTTGACGTCAACCCCTTGAAGGGCAAGAAACTCACCAACGTCCGGGCCTCCGGCAAGGACGACGCGGTGACCCTGACCCCGCCCCGCCGCTTCGGTCTGGAGGAGGCGATCGCCTTTATCGAGCCCGACGAACTGGTTGAGGTCACCCCCAAGGCGATTCGCCTGCGCAAGCGCTTCCTCGACCCGCACGAGCGCAAGCGGGAGGCGAGGGCCGCCCAGGTCGGGGCCGCTTGACGCCGCTTCCGTTTGTCCTGAATCCATACGAATTCACGGTTTTGCCCCTCATCGGTGTGGAACCCTGAGTTGTGTGCGCGCCCTAGTTGTGCGTAGAATTCCGCGTGGCGTGACCGTGTCCGGGCGGGCCGCGTGATTTCTGGCTGAAGCGGGCGTGAGTTGGTGCGGCCGCCTGTTGTGCTCGGACCCGAAGAGTGAGTTCGAGTGTAGTCAGGAGCAAAAACCAATGAAGCATCCCGTAGACGCGCACGTCGGGAAACGTGTGCGCCACCGCCGCTGGATGATGGGCATGACCCAGCAACAGCTCGGCGACATGGTGGGCATCAAGTTCCAGCAGATCCAGAAATACGAGACCGGCATGAACCGCATCAGCGCCTCGCGCCTGTGGGACATCGCCAAGGCGCTGGACGTGCCGATCAACTATTTCTTCGAAGGGCTGGAGTCGGAATCCCTGAGCGACGCCTCGGAGACCGAACCCGCCGTCGCCGCCCGCGGCGACCTGCTGGCGGACAAGGAGGCCCTGGAACTGGTGCGCTCCTACTACGCCATCCCCGAGAACCAGCGCCGTCGGCTGTTCGACCTGGCGCGGGTGCTGTCCGAAGCGGCCTGAGGGCTCGCCGCCGCGCTGGAAAGCAGACGGCCGCCGCGACGCGACGCCGGGACGAGGGACCCGGTGGAGCGCGGGGACGTGGTGCCTTGGGAGCCATCCAGCCGGCCCATGCAACAGAGAACCGGGAGCGTGGGGTGCGCTCCCGGTTCTTTCATTTGCGGGCGGCCGCTCCGCCGCGACCCACGTCTCGCGTCCCGCCGCCGCCACGTTGCTCCGCCGTCCACCGCGACCCACGTCCCGCCACCGCCATGTCGCCCCAGCCGCTCGCCGCGGCCCATGTCTCGTCGCCGCCCCGCCGCTCGCCCCGGCCCACCTTCCGCCCCGCCGTCCCCCGCCGCCGACGGTCGACCGGCTGATCGCGCTTGGCGCGAGGTCGCGGCCTGCCCTGTCCGGCGCCCGGCGACGCCGTCCTGCGGCCCCCCACGACCGGCATGACCCGCACCGCACGCCTGGGATCGGCCGCCTTCAGGCGCCCAGGTGCAGGCGCCGCAACCGTCTCCGCCCGGGCGACGGCCATGTGGATCGAGGTCCCTGCCCCGACCCCGCGCCGGCAGACCCCGATCCGGAGCGCCCCGCGGCGACGGGCGCGCAGGGGCCGAGCCCCGACGCCTCTGCGGGGCGCCCCGCCCGCCTGGGCGGCCGAGGGCGCCGGGGCCGC
>CAXGVP010000548.1:0-3384 GCA_964013055.1 uncultured Albimonas sp. | reverse complement strand
GGGCGTCCCTGCCGCGCAGCGTCAGGCAGAGCCGCTCCCGACCCCGCCCCCGGGACCTCGGCGGCCGAGTTCCGCGCCCCCCGCCCTGCAGCCCCCTGCCGACCGGCGGGGTCCTCCGGCCGGACGGGCGGCCGCGGGGACTGGCCGCGAGGGCGCACGCCCGTTAATCAGGTCGCCGCAGATCCGCCCGCGGCCAAGGGAGCCCGCCATGACCCCCCATCGCATCGCCGACGTCGCCGCCGCCCTCGGCCTGGAACATGCCGGCGACGGCGACCTGCTGGTGCGCCGGCCGGCCCATCCCTCGCAGGCGGAGCCGGACGAACTGGCGGTGGCGATGGATCCGAAGTTCCTGGGCGACCTCGCCAAGGGTCGGGCGCGGGCGGCGGTGCTGCCGGCGGGGGCCGACTGGCAGGGGCTCGGCCTCGCCGCGGCGATCTTCGCCCCGCGGGCGCGCTACGCCATGGCCGGGCTGACCGCCCGCTTCCAGCATCCGCTCGACGCACCCACGGGCGTGCATCCCTCGGCCATCGTCGACCCCTCGGCCCAGATCGGGCCGGGCGCCGCGATCGGGCCCTTCGTGGTCATCGGGCGCGACGTGCGCATCGGCGCCAACGCCCGCATCCTCTCCCATGTCTCCATCGGCGCCGAGGCGCGGATCGGCGACGACGTCCTGCTGATGGAGGGCGTGCGCATCGGCGCGCGCACCCGCATCGGCCACCGCTTCGTCGCCCATCCCAACGCGGTGGCCGGCGCCGACGGCTTCAGCTTCGTCACGCCCGAGCCCGGCGCGGTCGAGGCCGCGAAGGACCGCGGCGCCTCGGACGTGTTCGGCTCGGCGGCGACGGTCTACGTGCGCATCCACTCGCTGGGCTCGGTCGCCATCGGCGACGACGTCGAGCTCGGCGCCGGCGCCTGCCTCGACCGCGGCACGCTCAAGGACACCACCATCGGCAACGGGACCAAGATCGACAACCTCGTGCAGATCGGCCACAACGTGACGGTGGGCGAGCACTGCCTGCTGTGCGCCCATGTCGGCATCGCGGGTTCCGCAGTGATCCAGGACCGGGTGGTGCTCGGCGGCAAGGCGGGCGTCGCCGACCACCTGACCATCGGCCACGACAGCGTCGTCGCGGGGGGCTCGGGCGTGGGCGCGAACGTGCCGCCGCGATCGGTGATGATCGGCTCTCCGGCGATCAAGCGAGACGAGTTCAACCGCATGTGGATGGCGATGCGCCGCCTGCCGCGCGCCATGGACAAGCTGCGCGAACTGACCGGCGGGCTCCGCTGAGGCCGCAGGCCCCGCCCCCCCCCCGGACGTCGAACCCGGACGCCGAACCCAAACGCTGTCCCCGGACCCCATCGCGGGCTCATGCCCGCGCCGCCCGCTCCCCGCTCCCCGCTCGCGCGCCGCGCAGAGGGCGGAGCGACGGCCCGGCGCGGGCGGCCAGAGGCGTGACGCGGCCCCTGCGATCGGGACAGGGTCGCCGCGGCGGCTTGGCGCTCCCCTCTTGCGGGCGCGGCGATTCCGGCTTTCCTGACCCGGACCGAGACGCTAACACGACCCTCGGGCGGGACCGGCGCGCCGCGCCGGCCCCGGGATTGGACCGATCCGTGGGAGGTCGAGATGACCGATGCCGCCGCTGCCGCCGCAGGACAGGACGAGGTGACCCGGCAGGTCATCCGCATCGTCGCCGAGCAGGCGGTCCTGGACCCCGCCGAGGTGAAGCTCTCCTCCACCCCCGACGAGCTGGGCATCGACAGCCTCGGCATGGTCGAGGCGGTCTTCGCCATCGAGGAGACCTTCGACGTCTCGATCCCCTTCAACGCCAACGACCCCGAGCGGAGCGAGTTCGAGATCGTGGACGTCGCCGCCATCGTCGCCGGCGTGAAACGCCTCATCGCCGAGAAGCAGGGGTGAGCCGGTGAGCGCCCCCGCAGGCCCCCGCCGGGTGGCGATCACCGGGGCGGGCGTGGTCTCGGCGCTCGGCCTCGACGCGGGCGCGCACTGGGCGGCGCTGAAGGCGGGGACCTGCGCCATCGGCCCGCTGGAGCTGCGCGACCTCGACCGGCTGACCGCGAAGGTCGGCGCCCAGGCGAAAGGCTTCGTCGCAGAGCAGCGGTTCGACCGCGCCCAGCTTTCCCTCTACGACCGCCACACCCAGCTTGCCCTGACCGCGGCCGCCGAGGCCTGGGCGCAGGCCGATCCGGGCCTGAGCGAGGACGAGGCCCTGCGCGCCGCCGTGGTCATCGGCACGGCGCTGCCGGGGATGCAGACCTTCGACGACAGCTACCGAGCGGTCTTCGAGGAGGGCAGGAGCCGCGTGCATCCCTTCGTGGTCCCGCGCCTGATGGTTTCGGCGCCGGCCTCGCACATCTCGATGACGCACGGGCTGAAGGGGCCGACCTGGTCGGTCTCGACCGCCTGCGCCTCGGCCAACCATGCCGTCGGCCAGGCCTTCCACCTGGTGCGCGCAGGCCTGGCGGAGGTCGCGGTGGCGGGCGGGGCGGAGGCGCCGCTGACCTTCGGCGCGATGAAGGCCTGGGAGGGGCTGCGGGTGATGACCCGCGACGTCTGCCGCCCGTTCTCGAAGGGCCGCGCCGGAATGGCCCTCGGGGAGGGCGCCGGCGTCTTCGTGCTGGAGCCGCTGGAGCGCGCGCAGGCGCGGGGCGCGCGGGTGCTGGCCGAGATCGTGGGCTTCGGCATGACGGCGGATGCGGGCGACATCGTGCAGCCCTCGGCCGACGGCGCGGCGCGGGCGATCCGCGCGGCGCTGGCCGACGGGGGCCTCGCGCCCGAGGAGATCGCCTACGTCAACGCCCACGGCACCGGCACCGCGGCCAACGACCGGACCGAGACGGCGGCCCTGCGCGCGGTCTTCGGCGCCCATGCCGACGCGCTGTCGGTCTCGTCGACCAAGTCGATGCACGGGCACGCGCTGGGGGCGGCGGGGGCGCTGGAGCTCGCCGCGGTGCTGGGCGCGCTGGGCGAGGGGGTGATCCCGCCCACGATCAACTACCAGGAGCCGGACCCCGAGTGCGACCTCGACGTGACCCCCAACACGGCCCGCAGGCGCGAGGTCCCCGCCGCGATCTCCAACGCCTTCGCCTTCGGCGGGCTTAACGCCGTCCTCGCCCTGCGCCGGGCCTGAGCCGCGCGCCGCGTTGCGGATGCGGGCGGCGCCGGTCGCGCGATGCGCGCGGGGGCTGGCCGGTCTTGCCCACGCGGCCCTGGCCCTCCCCATGCCGCCGCCGAGGGGGCGGGCAGGGCGACAGCCGATGCGACCAGGGGGCAGGCAGGGCGACCGTCGATGCGCCGCACCCCCGGCCGGAGCGGCGTCGTCGCGGCGCCGCGCTTCCCGCAGGGGCGCCCCGGGCTTGACCCGG
>CAXGVP010000547.1:0-3385 GCA_964013055.1 uncultured Albimonas sp. | reverse complement strand
ACTTGGGGAATCGCCGCGAAGTTGTACGGCGGAGGCGGGGACCGGCGGGCCTGCCGACCGCTCGGTCCCGATCTCCCGGGCGCTCCGGTCGAGGCGCTTCTTCCCCTTCGGTTTCGGCCCGCGGCCGCGCCGGCGACCCGGCGTTCGACGCGGCGCCTGCGTACGGGGGACCCGTCCGTCCGCCGCCTGCGCGCGAAGACGGACCGGCGGCCTTCGGGGAGGGCCGAGGGCGTGCTGGACGGCGCCGAGACGATCCGCGGCGCCCGGCGCGATCGGGCCCGGCCGCGCTCCCGCGGCGGGCGGTCGCGGCGGAGCTCGGGGCGGCCGCGGGCGCCTGGCTGATCCTCACGCCGACCCGCGCGGCTTCCGGGCGACAGGCGTGTCGGTCGCCGCGCTTTGCGAGTTCCTCTTCGTCGCGATCTCGAGATGACCTATCGCCCCCCGCGCCCCGCCCTGGCCGCTGCTGCAACCGCTCGATCATCGGCCGAGGCCGGGCTCTCGTCCAGCGGCGGCGGCGTCGCCCGTCCCTTGCGGCCGTCGAAGCCGAGCGCGACGTCTCAGAGCAACCGGGCGCGACCGCCGATCGTCGAGGCGAGCCGCTCCGGCGCCGACCTGGCCTCGGGTTGCGGCCCTGGCGCCCTTCGAAGGCCAGGCATCGGAAGGCCATGGGCGCAAGCAGCCGGGATCGAGCGCCTCGCCGGGGCGCGCGAACGGGGAGAGGCGAAACGGCCCGGCGCCGTCGGCTGCGCTCGGATGCCGCCGGGGGCAGGGACGCAGCCCGGCGAATTCGCGTGTCTCGCCCCCAGTCGGGACCCCGAGGCGCAGCAGCAGGTGCGACGCCGGCCACGCACGGATTTCGGTCGCCAGGCCCGCGATGTCGCTGCCGCCCCCATCAAGGCGACGGCGCAGCGCGCGCCTCGACCTGCCAAGGACGCCCGGGCGGCGGGCCCCTCCAGACCGACGAGCCGGACCGTCGACGACGTCGCGGCCCGGTTCGGGAGCGGTCGCGGCCCTGTCCTCGCCTGCGACGCCCGCGCACCCCGGAGGGAGCGCCACGGCGCCTGAGCCGCCAGGGCCCCCTGCGGGCGGCGATGCGCCCCGGGCGGCCGGCGGCGCGAGGGAGGCCGCGCCCGTCCCCGCGCCGCCGACGGACGTCACGTCACGGACAAGGATGAGCACGACGCCCCCTTGGGTTTCCCGGCCGCCTGCGACATGGTTCAGGTCCGCACCCGGGGCGCGCAGGCCATCGTCCCGGCTCCCGGCGCCCTCGGCGCCGCCCGCCAGCCCGTCGCGGCCGCGCCCGTCGCCGAGGTCCACGCCGCCGCGCCGATCCATGAGGAGACCGCGCGCAGGATCATGCGGCGGCCCCGACGCCGCGCGCCCCGCAAGCCAGAGCCCAGAGCCCGCAACCCAAAGCCCGACCCCCGCAACCCAGAGCCCCGAAGGAGCCCCCGATGGCGTCCCGCTTCCACCTCGCCTGCCCCGTCCGCGACCTCGACGACGCCCGCGCCTTCCACGGGGGCCTGCCGGGCTGCCGGGAGGGCCGCTCGACCGGGACCTGGGTCGACTTCGACGTCTTCGGCCACCAGATCTCGCTGCACCTCGGAGAGCCGTTCGCCACCGCGGACACCGGCAAGGTGGGCGACCGCATGGTTCCGATGCCCCACCTGGGCGTGGCGCTCGACGACGCCGAGTTCGACCGGCTCGCCGCGCGCCTGACGGCCGCCGGAACCGCCGTCGCGATCGAGCCCTCGCTGCGCTTCGAAGGCCAGCCGGGGGAGCAGAAGGCGATGGTCTTCCGCGACCCCTCCGGCAACCCGATCGAGGTCAAGGGGTTCGCCGACGTCGACGGGATCTTCGCGTCGTGAGCGCCGATCCCCGCCCCGCCGATCCTCGCCCTCTCGTCCCCTACGTCGCCCGCGAGGTCACGCCCCAGTGGCTCGACGCCCTGCGCGCCGCCCTGCCCGAGGCGCGCATCGTCCCCTTCGCCGAGACCACCGAGGCCGAGCGCGCCCGCGTCCGCGTGGCGCTGGTCGCGGACCCCGATCCCTCGGAGCTCGCCGCCCTGCCCGCGCTGGAGTGGGTGCACAGCCTCTGGGCCGGGGTCGAGCGGATCGTGGCCGACCTGCCCGAGAGCCTGAAGGTGGTGCGGCTGGTGGACCCGCAGCTCGCCGCTTCGATGGCCGAGGCGGTGCTGGCCTGGACCCTCTACCTGCACCGCGACATGCCCCACTACGCCGCCGCCCAGGCGCGGGGCGAGTGGTCGCCCGCGCCCATGCGGCTGGCGCAGGAGCGGCCGGTGGCGATCCTGGGGCTCGGCCATCTCGGGCGCGCCGCGGCCCGCGCGCTGCTGGCCCGGAACTTCCCGGTCATGGGCTGGACCCGGACCCCGGCCGAGATGGAGGGGGTCGAGACCTTCCATGGCCCCGACGGCTTCGCGCAGATCCTGGCGAAGGCCGAGATCGTGGTCTGCCTGCTGCCCCTGACCCCCCAGACCCGCGGGCTTCTGGGGGCGCGGGCGCTGGACCGGCTGCCGAAGGGCGCGGGCCTGATCAACTTCGGCCGCGGCCCGGTGGTCGACGTGGAGGCGCTGGTCGAGCGGCTGTCGGACGGCCGCCTCGGCCACGCCGTGCTCGACGTCTTCGAGGTCGAGCCCCTGCCGCCCGGGGACCCGCTGTGGACGCATCCGGCCGTGACGATCCTGCCGCATATCTCGGCCCCCACCCACAAGGGCAGCGCCTCGGCCATCGCCGCGGCCGGCGTGCGGAGGTTCCTGGAGACCGGCGAGATCCCGCAGCTGGTCGACCGCCGGCGCGGCTACTGAACGCCTGATCCACGGGACGGGGCGGCCCTCGAGGACGCCCCGTCCCGGACCCCACGTCCGCCGGACGAGATCGCCGCCGGGCCGGCGTCCGCCGGACGAGATCCCCGCCAGGCCGGCGTTCGCCCCGGCGGAGCCGCCGCGGCTCGGGCGGCGTCGCCGGGCGAGGTCAGAGGCCGGCTTGCGGCGGAGGGCCCGGCCGCGGGCCGAGCGTAGTCTCCGAGGGGTGAAATCGCGGCTGGCGGAGGCGGGCCCGGACATGGGAGACAAGGGGCGAGCGACCTGCCATCCCGCCGCCCCGGCCCATCGGGGCCGCGTCCCCCCTGCCCGCGGCGCCGGGATCGGCGCCCTCCGCCCGCGCGAGACCGCCGGCCCCGCCCGGCCGGCCCCGAACCGACAAGGAGCCTCCCCATGCCCCAGCCCCGGCGCGTCCCCCACTGCAGCCACTGGGGCGCCTACGACCTGCTGGTCGAGGGCGACGAGATCGTGGGGGTCGAGCCCTCGCCCCTCGACCCCGCGCCCTCGCCGATCCTGCGCTCGGTCGCCGCCTGGCTCGGTCCCGCC
>CAXGVP010000546.1:0-3386 GCA_964013055.1 uncultured Albimonas sp. | reverse complement strand
GGGTCCGCCGCCACTACGGCGGCGAGGCGGCGATGGCCCTGCTGGACCTGCCCTTCGTGGCGCTGTTCCTGACCGCGCTGACCCTGATCTCGCCTGCGCTGGGCGGCACGGCGGCGGCGCTGGCGGTGGTCTCGGCGGGCATCGTGTGGCTGCACCGGCGCCGGATCATCGCGCTGGGCCACCAGCGCCTGGCCCGCGACCGACGCCGCCATGCCTTCCTGGCCGAGACGCTGGAGGGGTTCGAGGCGATCCGCGGCCTGGGGATCGAGCCGGCGATGCAGCGGCGCTACGAACGCCTGATGTCGGCCTCGGCGCCGCTGACCCGCTCGCTGGTCGAGACGGTCAGCTTCACCCAGGGCATGACCGCGACCCTGGCGCTGGTCGCCCCGGCGGTGCTGGCCGCGGTCGGCGCGGCGCTGGTGATCGAGGGGCAGATGACCATGGGCGGCCTCGCCGCCGGCGTGCTGCTGACCGGCCGGGTGATCCAGCCCGTCCTGCGGCTCGAGGCGCTGGTGGCGGGCGAGCGGGACGTGCGTCCCGCGCTGGCCGACGTGGCGGGCCTGCTGTCGGCGCCGCACCGCTCGCAGGGGACGGCGCCGGTTCCCCCGATTGAGGCGATTTCTGTCCGCGGCCTGCACTGGACGCCGCCGGGCGCGACGACGCCGGTGCTGCGGGGGCTCGACCTCGAGCTTCGCCGCGGCGAGTGCGTGGCGATCGAGGGCGCGGACGGCGCCGGGCGCACCACGCTGCTGTCGCTGATCGCGGGCTTCCTGACCCCCGACGCCGGCGAGATCCGGGTGGATGGCGCGCCCCTCTCCCGGCTCGACCCCGTGTCGCTGGCGACCCGGATCCGCCTGCTCAGCCCCGACCACACCATGCTCCACGGCACGCTGCTCGAGAACCTGACCGCCTTCCGCCCCGCCGAGACGCAGGAGACCGCGCTGGCGCTGGCCCGCGACCTGGGCATCGACCGCTTCATCGCCCGCCATCCCGACGGGCTGGGGCTGAAGCTCGCCGCCCGCGGCGGCGGCGCGCTGCCCAAGAGCGTGCATGACGCCGCCCTGATCGTCGCGGGCCTTGCCGACCGGCCCGACGTGATCCTCTTCGACGAGGCGAACGTGGGCCTCGACCACCGCGCCGACGCGGCGCTGCGCACGCTTCTGGCGCGGCTGAAGCCCGATGTGATCCTGGTGCTGGTCACCTATCGCCCGTCGCTGCAGGCGCTCGCCGACCGTCGCTACCGGCTGGAGGAGGGGGTGCTGGTCCCCGCCCCGGCCCCCCGGCGGGAGCTTGCGCCGGCATGACCTCGCTGACCCGTCCCATCGCGCTCGACGCGCAGCCCCTGCCGGGCGCCCCGACCCTGGTCGACCCGTCCGGACCCGAGGCGCAGGTCCCCTCCGATCCGGCGACCGAGGCGGCGCGCGCCTACGACTACGACGACCTGCTCGAGGGGCTGGCCTCGGGCCGCTACGGCGGCGCGCCCGCCCGCGGCGCCGGCGCCCCGGCGCTGGTCGAGGCGCTGCGCCGCCTGGGCTGGCCCGTCGACCCGCGCGCCTTCAACGAGGCGATGCCCCACGTGGCCGAGCGTTTCGGCATCGCCGAGCTGCGCGCCACCCTCCTGCGCCTGGGCTACCGCACCCGCGGGGTCGAACAGCCCGGCCGCGCCCTTGGCGCACTGCCGCCGGGCTCGGTGGTGCTCGACGCGCGCGGCCGGCCCTGCTTCGTCGAGCTCGACGCCCACGGCCGCCCGCTGCTGCGCGAGCCCGGCGCGCCCTCGGCCGCGCCGGCGCGCCCGCGCCGCATCTACCGCGCCTTCAGCGTCGAGGAGGACGCCGCCGCCGCCGCGGCCGCCGCCGAGCGCGAGGGCCGCGGCATGGCCGCCCGCCTGTTCCACCGCTTCACGCCCGAGATCCGGCTGCTGGCCTGGCTGTCGATCCTGTCCGGGGCGCTGGTGCTGCTGGCCTCGAAGTCGGTGGCGCTGATCTTCGACGCGGTGCTGCCGGCGCAGGCGCTGGACACGCTGGCGGGCATCTGCGTCGGCCTCGCGGGGCTGGTCGCCTTCGACCAGGCGCTGCGCCGCCTGAAGGCGCGCCTGCTGGCGCGCGTCGCGGCGCGGCTGGAATACGTGCTCTCGGTCGAGCTTTTCGCCAAGCTGGTCGGCCTGCCGATGGAGATGGTCGCCCCCTCGCCGGTCAGCGACCAGGTCTCCCGGCTCAAGCAGTTCGAAAGCCTGCGCGACCTGGTCTCCGGCCCGCTCGCCGCCGTGGCGCTGGAGCTGCCGCTGACGGTGATCCTGCTGGGCGTGGTCTTCGCGCTCAGCCCCGAGGTGGGGGCGGTGGCGCTGGTCTCGGCGCTGGTGCACGCCGGGCTCGGCCTGCGCGCCATGCCTGCGATCCGCGCGGCCTCCGCCCGGCTCGCCGCCGCCCGCGGCGCCCACTCCCGCCTCTTCGCCGAGACCCTGGCCGAGGCGCCGCAGGTCGTGCGCCGCGGCCTCGGCCCGGCGCTGGTGCGCCGTCTCGCGCCGGCGTTCGAGCGGCAGGCCGAGGCGCAGTTCGCGCTCGACCGCAGCTTTCGCCGCCTGCAGGCGGCCGCGGCGGCGCTGGGGTCGCTGACCGTCTCGGGGATCGTCTTCGTCGGCGCGTGGGAGGTGATCCAGGGCGTGCTGTCGCCCGGCGCGCTGATCGCCTGCACGCTGCTCGGCTCGCGGCTGCTGGCGCCGGTGCAGCAGGGGCTGATGCTGGCCGTGCGGCTGCCCGACACGCTGCGGGTGCTGCGCCAGATCGATGCGATGATGGCGCTGCGCGGCGCCGACGGCGGCGTCTCGGACGGCGGCGCGCCGCTGCGCGCGCCCCTGTCGCGCGCCGTCGCGCGCCCCGCGCCCGAGGCGCTGCGCGTCGACGCGGCCATCCTGCGCTATCCCGGCGCCGGCGCCCCCGCCCTGCGCGGCGTCTCGGCGGTGATCGAGCCGGGGACCATGGTCTGCCTCACCGGTCCCTCCGGCGCGGGCAAGTCCTCGCTGCTTCGCGCGATCGTGGGGCTGTGGCGGCTGCAGTCGGGGGCGGTCTACCTGGGCACGCTCAACCTCGCCCAGCTCGACGCCGCCCGGCGCACCGCGCTGATCGGCCATGTCGGCCACGCGCCGATGACGATCCACGGCACTGTCGCCCAGAACCTGCGTCTCGGCGCTCCCGGCGCCACCGACGCCGACCTGTGGGCGATCGCGGACGAGATCGGCCTCGCCGCCGCCATCCGCAGCCTGCCCGAGGGGATGGACACCCGCCTGAGCCATGACCTCCAGGCTCGCCTCACCCCGGCCTTCCGCACCAAGCTCGCCATCGCCCAGGTGCTGCTGCGCGACCCGCCGACCCTGCTGCTGGACGAGCCGG
>CAXGVP010000545.1:0-3386 GCA_964013055.1 uncultured Albimonas sp. | reverse complement strand
CCGGCGCCGCAGACGGTTGCGCTCTGGGATGGGGGGGAGGGCGCCCCGGGCTTGACCCGGGGCCTCTGGCGGCCCGCCGGGGGCGGCGACCTTTGCGAAGGGCGCAACGGTCGCCGCCGGCCCAAGCCCGCCCGCAGGGCGCCTATGGGCCCGGGAAGCCCCGGCCCGAGGGCCGGGGGCGATCCGGAAGGGTCAGATCCGCGCCTCGATCAGGAACGGACCCCGGGTCTTCATCGCGTGGTCGAGGAGCTTGGTGAACTCCTCCACCGTCTCGGCCCGGCCGCCGTCGACGCCCATCCCCCTGGCCATCAGCACCCAGTCGAGGTCCGGGCGGTCGAGGTCCAGCATCCGCCGGGCGTTCTCGCCGAAGTCGTTAACGCCGACGTTGCGCATCTCTCCCTGCAGGATCGCGTACTTGCGGTTGGCGTAGACGATGGTGACCACGTCCAGCTCCTCGCGCGCCTGGGTCCAGAGGCCCTGCACCGTGTACATGCCGGATCCGTCGGCCTGCATCGCCACCACCTTGCGGTCGGGGCAGGCGATGCCGGCGCCGATGGCCAGCGGGATGCCCTCGCCGATGGCGCCGCCGGTCAGGGGCAGGTGGTCGTGGGGGTGCAGCCCGGGCGACAGCGCCGCCAGCGGGCCGGCGGAGGTCACCGACTCCTCGACGATGATCGCGTTCTGGGGCAGGCGGCGGGCCACGGCGGCGGCGATGGTGGCGGGCGTCAGGGCGCCGGTCGGCTCCTCGATCTCGGCCTGCACCAGGGCGTTGGCCTTGAAGGGCGACTTCGCGGTCAGGCCGATGGCCTCGGCGAGCTGCTGGAGCGCGGCCTCGAGGTCATGCTCGTGCTCGGCGACCTGGATCACCTCGGCCGCGTCGGGCAGCGGGCTGGAGGGCTTGCCCGGATAGCCGAAGAACACCGCCGGCTTCTTCGCGCCGATGCAGATCGCGACCTCGACGTGGGCCAGCGCCTGGATCGCCATGTCGACGTTGTAGGGGGTCATGCGCACCGCCACCCGGCCGGCGCCGCGCTGGGCGCGGTCCGACTGCGGGTGGAACAGGTCGGCGCCGGTGGCGAGCGCGATGCGCCCGGCCCACTCCAGCGCCTTCTCCCGCAGGGCGCGGTGCTGCAGGAACAGCGCGCAGCGCTTGCCGGACTTCAGCGCCTCGGCCGCGGCCTTCAGCGGGCCCTCCTCGATGGCGGGCGGGACCGGCATCGGCAGCTTCGAGGGCTGGCGCGCCTCGACCTCGCCCCAGGCGGAATCGGCGGGCAGGATCAGGGTGACGGGGCCGCGGGTGGCGATGGACTGGGTCCAGGCCTCCTCGGTCTTGGGGCCCACGTCCTCGGGCGAGGTGGCGCGCCCGACCCAGTGCGACATCGGCCAGGCCAGCCCGTCGATGTCCGAGGTCAGCGGCGCGTCGGCGGCCAGGTGCCAGGAGGCATGGTCGCCCGGCACGTTGATCATCGGCGTGCGCGCGCGCCGGGCGTTGTGCATGTTCGCCAGGCCGTTCGCGAGGCCGGGCCCCGTGTGCAGCAGCGTCACCGCCGGCTTGTCGGCCATGCGCGCATAGCCGTCGGCGGCGCCGGTCACCACGCCCTCGAACAGGCCCAGCACGCAGCGCAGCTCGGGCTTGCGGTCGAGGGCGGCGACGAAGTGCATCTCGGACGTGCCGGGGTTCGAGAAGCACACGTCCACGTCGTTGGCCAGCAGCGTGTCGCAGAGAAGATCGGCGCCGTTCATCGGTCTTGGCTCCAGGGTCTTGGGAGGGCGCGGCAGGGCGCCGAGAAACAGGCCGCCGCCGGCGGAGCCGCGGCGAATGGGGCGGCCGAAAGTGGACCGGCCGGCCGGTGGATGTCGAGGGGAATTGTCGACAGTTCGGATCGAGAGGACTTTCCGCGCCCGCCCCCGGCGCCCTAGGCTGGCCTGCAACGCCCCGCCGAGGGCGACGAGAAGCAGGCCGCCCCGCGCTCGCGCCGCGCAAGACGCAAGGGCCGCGGCCGATGGGAGGACCGATTTGACCGACGCCGCGCCCCCGCCCGTGCAGGCCCCCGCCTGGCCTGCGCAGCTCTACGACACGCTCAAGGCCGCCGGCGTCCGCCACGCCTCCTATGTGCCCGACGCGGGCCATGCCGAGCTGATCCGCCGCCTCGATGCGGACCCCGAGGTCGTCTCGGTGATGCTCTCGACCGAGGAGGAGGGGGTGGCGCTGGCCTGCGGCGCCTGGCTGGGCGGGGTGCGCTCGGTGCTGCTGATGCAGTCCTCGGGGGTGGGGAACTGCATCAACATGCTGTCGCTGCCGACGCAGGCGCGGATGCCGCTGTTGATGCTGGTGACGATGCGGGGCGAGTGGGGGGAGTTCAATCCCTGGCAGGTCCCGATGAGCCGCGCCGTCGCGCCCACGCTGGAGGCGATGGGCGTGACCGTCCTGCGGGTCGAGTCGGCCGCCGACGTGGCCCCCACCGTCGCCCAGGCCGCGGCGATGGCGTATGGCTCCGACCAGCGCATCGCCGTGCTGCTGGGCCAGAAGCTGCTGGGAGCGAAGACATGGTGACCGTGGAACGCCGCGCCGCGGTGACAGCCCTGCTGGCGGAGCGCGGAGCGGGCGAGGCCCGCGCCCTGGTGGTCAGCGGCCTCGGCTCGCCGACCTGGGACCTTCACGCCGCCGGCGACGTGCCGGAGAACTTCTACCTGTGGGGCGCGATGGGCGGCGCCGCGATGGTGGCGCTGGGCGTGGCGCAGGCCCAGCCCGCCCGCCGGGTGATCGCGCTGACCGGGGACGGCGAGCAGTTGATGGCGCTGGGCGCGCTGGCGACGATCGGGGCGGCCAAGCCTTCGAACCTGACGGTGGTGGTGCTCGACAACGAGCACTATGCCGAGACCGGGGCCCAGCCCTCCCACACCGGCCGGGGCGTGGACATGGCCGAGGTCGCGCGCGCCTGCGGCTTCGCCGAGACCGCCGTCGCCCGCAGCCTGGCCGAGGTCGAGACCCTGGGCGCCCGCCTCGCCGAGCCCGCCAACGGCCCCCGCCTCTTCGTGGTGAAGATCGGGGTCGAGGCGCCGCCTCGCTCGCTGCCCCCGCGGGACGCGCCGTTCCTCAAGACCCGGTTCCGCGCCGCGCTGGGCTTCGACCCGAGCTGAGACCGCGACGGCCGAGCGCGCCCCGGGCCTGACCCGGGGCCGCGTGCCTGCCGTCCCCCACGGCGCCCGGTGCAGGCGTCTCGCAGAGGCCCCGGGTCAGGCCCGGCGCGCGCGCGGGGTGGGCGTTGCGCGGGATGCGCCCGGCGTCTCCTGCCGCTGGCGTGGGGAGGAGGCCCCGGGACAAGCCCGGGGCGCGCGCGCGGGGTGGGCGTTGCGCGGGATGCGCCCGGCGTCTCCTGCCGCTG
>CAXGVP010000544.1:0-3390 GCA_964013055.1 uncultured Albimonas sp. | reverse complement strand
ACGCGCGCCTCGTCGACCTTGTCCTGGCCCATCAGCAGCACGGCGCGGTTGATGGGGGGCGCGGGCTGGTTGGGATCGAGCCGCACCGCCATGTCGAGGGCGTCCATCGCCTCCTCGATGCGGCCCTGCCGGGCGAGCACGGCGCCCAGCACCTCGTGCCCCTTGGGCGAGGAGGGGTCGAAGCGCAGGTAGTTGCGCGCGACCGTCTCGGCCTCCTCGTACTGGCCTTCGCCATAGAGCATGACGGCCTGGTTGAGCGCCTGTTCGGTCTGCTGCTGCTCCAGGAACGGGTCCATGGAGGCGGCGCGCGCCGGCGCTCCCGGTCCCGTCGCTGCGGCCAGCGCCGCGAGGAGTGCGACGGCCGGCAGGCGGCTGACGATGCGCTTCATGAACTCACCCTATCCCAAATTCAGGTCGCGGCCGCCTGTCCCCGTCGGCGGCCCTCAGGGCATGGATACACCCCGCGGCGCCGGTGCATCAAGCCGCCGGCGCTCGCGATGACGCGACCGCGACGGGGGGCGACGGCCGAAACGACGAGGGGGCGGGCGCCGCAGCGCCCGCCCCCGCAATCCCCGCGCCTGCGCGGCGCTCAGCGCAGCTCGGCGCGGCGCTTGATCAGGCCCTTGGCGATGGTGGTCTGCTGGATCTGGCTGGTGCCCTCGTAGATGCGCAGCAGGCGCACGTCGCGGTAGAGCCGCTCGATCGCATACTCGGCCATGTAGCCGGCGCCGCCGAAGATCTGCACGCAGCGATCCGCGATGCGGCCCGCGGCCTCGGTGGTGAAGTACTTGGCGCAGGCGGCCTCCATCGGGGCGGCGCCCTTCTCGTCGTAGAGCTTGGCGGCCATGTGGGCGAGCGAGCGCATGGCGTAGATCTCGGTCTGGCAGTCGGCCAGCATCGCCTGGACGAGCTGATGCTCGGCGATCGGCTTCTCCATGGTCTTGCGGTCCATGGCGTAGTCGGTCGCCTCGTTGAGCATCCGCTGCGAGGTGCCGGTGGCCATGGCCGAGATGTGCACCCGCCCGCGGTCCAGCACCTTCATCGCGGTGACGAAGCCCTTGCCCTCGTTCTCCAGCCCGCCGACGATGTTGGCGGCCGGGACGCGGACGTTGTCGAAGATCACGTCGGCGGTCTTGGCGCCGCGCTGGCCCATCTTCTTGTCGGGCTTGGCGACCGTGATGCCGGGCGTGTCGGCGGGCACGACGAAGGCCGAGATGCCGCGCGCGCCGGAGATGTCCGGGTTGGAGCGCGCCATCAGCGTGAACACCGACGCGTAGGGCGCGTTGGTGATGTAGCGCTTGGTGCCGTTGATGATGAAGTCGTCGCCCTCGCGCCGAGCCGAGGTCTTGATGCGCGAGGCGTCGGAGCCGTAGTCGGGCTCGGTCAGCGCGAAGGCCGAGATCGCCTCGCCGGTCGCCAGTTTCGGCAGCCACTCGCGCTTCTGCGCCTCGGTCCCGTCCATCACGATGCCCTGGGAGCCGATGCCCACGGTGGTGCCGATCAGGGAGCGGAAGACGAGGCTGGCGTTGCACAGCGCCTCGATCAGGCGGGCCTCCTGCATGGTCGAAAGGCCCAGCCCGCCGTAGTCCTCGCCGATGGAGATGCCGAACAGGCCCATCTCCTTCATCTCCGCCACGATGTCGGCGGGGATCTCGTCGTTCTCCTCGACGGTGGGCTCGGCGGGGATCAGGCGTTCGCGCACGAAGCGCTCGACCGTCTCGAGAAGGGCTTCGAAGATGTCGTCGTCGACGCCGGCGTTGGCCATGGTCATCTCCTGTCGTGTTCAGGGCGCGTTGCGATGCGTCGGCCGCGGCCGGCGCATGGGAGCGCGTCCGGGGTCGCCCGCCCCCGAAGGGGCGGGCGCGGAAAGGCGGGCCCGCCCCGAAAGGGGCGGGCGGGGCCGGGATCAGATGGGATCCCAGGTGAAGATGTCGGCCGACCGGTCCAGCCCGTAGAAGCTGCCCTTCAGGGCGGGCAGGGCGGTCTCGACGACGGACTCGGGGGTCCAGCCCTCGGCGGTGTGGACCGAGCGGATCGGGCGCGGCTGCGAGATCAGGAAGATCTCGTTGGCGCGGACCGAGAAGATCTGCCCGTTGGCGTCTTCGCCCTTGTCCGACAGCAGCGCCACGGCCAGCGGCGCGATCTTGGCGGTGGTCATGCGCTTCATCTTCTCCACGCGCGCCTGCTGCTCGGGCGTGTCGGTGGGGATCGAGGCGATCATGCGCGACCAGGCGAAGGGCGCGATGCAGTTCGACCGCACGTTGAAGCGCTGCATGTCCAGCGCGATCGACTTCGACAGCGCCGCCACGCCCAGCTTCGCGGCCGAGTAGTTGGCCTGCCCGAAGTTGCCGATCAGCCCCGAGGTCGAGGTCATGTGCACGAAGGCGCCCGACTCCTGCTCCTTGAAGAAGGGGGCGGCCGCCTTGGACATGTAGTAGGCGCCGTAGAGGTGCACCTTGATGACCGCGTCCCACTCCGGCTCCGACATCTTGTGGAAGATGCGGTCGCGCAGAATGCCGGCGTTGTTGATCACGCCGTCGATGCGCCCGTAGGTGTCCACGGCCTGCTGGATGATGGCGTTCGCCGCCGCCGGCTCGGCCACCGAGTCGGTGTTGGGCGAGGCTTCGCCGCCGGCGGCCTTGATCTCGTCGACGACCTGCTGCGCGGGGCCGGCGTCGCCGCCCTCGCCGGTGATCGAGGCGCCGATGTCGTTGACGATCACCTTCGCGCCGGCCTTGCCGCAGGCCAGCGCCAGATCGCGGCCGATGCCGCCGCCGGCGCCGGTGACGACGACGACCTTGCCGTCCAGAAGTCCGCTCATAAGGAGTTCTCCTCGGTGCTGTTGGATCAGGCGTTCCGACGCGAGACGTCGGAGCCGTAGTCGGAGCCGCCGGCGACGGTGGTGCCGCCGTCGACGGGGATGATCGCGGAGGTGACGTATTTCGACAGGTCCGTCGAAAGCACCATCGCCATGTTCGCGCAGTCCTCGAGCCCGCCCATCACGCGAAGGGGCGTCTTCTCGATCAGCTGCTTGCGGGCCGCGTCGGTGTTGAACAGCCGGTCCACGCCCTCGGTCCCCGCGATGGGCCCGGGCACGATGCCGTTGACGCGGATGCCCACGGGCCCCCACTCCAGCGCCAGCACGCGGATCAGCTGGTCGATGCCCGCCTTCGCCGCGCAGGCATGGGCCTGGTACATGGTCGCCCGCGTGGACTGCGGGGCCGAGATCACGATCATCGAGCCGCCGGGCTTCACGGTGTAGGGATAGGCCAGCCGCAGCACGTTGAAGGTGCCGTTGAGGTCGATGCCGATCACGGTCGCGAAGGCGTTGGGCGACATCTCCGCCGCCGGCGCCAGGAAGTTGCCCGCGGCGCCGGAGACCACCACGTC
>CAXGVP010000543.1:0-3392 GCA_964013055.1 uncultured Albimonas sp. | reverse complement strand
TGAAGAAGCCCGGAAACTCCAACCCCGGGCGATCCAAGGTTCGGGTTCGGATCAACCTGGGCCGGATCCTAACTCCGTTTGGAGGAGAACGCGGGGGTCACGTCACAGCCTTCGAGTTCAGCACGGGTGGACGCCGTCCGCGCGGGGGGGAGCGAGGCTCAGGGGCTGCGTAGCTCTTCTGCTGAAGGCCAGAGACAATACTCGCGCCAGGACCCGACTCACTTGCCGCAACTCGCCGCCGCTCTGGCGTCGATATAGGCCTGCACCTGCGCCTCGGTCCATCGGGCCGATCCCCCGGTCCTCATCCCTTTCGGGAACTCGCCCTTCTGGATGTCGCGATAGATGCTCGCACGCGATCGATCGAGGATCTTGCAGACGCTCTTGATGCTCAGGAGCTGGTCGACGTTGGGACTGGGCATCTCGGCCTCCTTGCTTCGTGCGCAAGGGAAGTCGGATCGAGCTCGAAATGGACTTAAAGAGAATCGCCCATGACGTTGCGTCATTTGGCGATTTCCAGCGCCCGGTGATCGCGATTCCGCATTGGCGCATGGCCTCCGCCAGCCTTAGCCTTGGAGGCCGGCGGTGGGCCAGCGCGCGAAATCCGTCACCCCGGCGTCACCCCAGCGGCGGAAATGGTCCCGCCGCGACATGACCCCCGAAGGAGGAAGTTGTTTCATCTCAAGGAGAAGGCTTGGTAGCGGAGGAGGGACTTGAACCCCCGACACGCGGATTATGATTCCGCTGCTCTAACCAACTGAGCTACTCCGCCGAGCCGCGGGCCTGATAGCCAAGCCTGAGGGGGGCGTCAAGCGGGGAGAGGCAGGATTTTGCGCCCGCCCCTCCCGCAAGCCTCAGCGATATTTCGCCAGAAGCGCCGCAGAGCCGCGCAGCAGCAGCGTCACGTCCGAGCCGACCGCCACCATGTCGGCGCCCATCTCGAGATATTTCGCCACCGTCGCCTCGTCGAAGCCCAGGGTGCAGGCGGGCTTGCCGCAGGCGTGGATGCGCTCGATCGAGGAGCGGATCACCTCGTCGACCTCCGGCGCGCCGGGGCGGCCGGTGAAGCCCATCGAGGCCGACAGGTCCGACGGGCCGATGAAGATCGCGTCGACGCCCTCGACCGCGCAGATCGCCTCGATGTTCTCCACCGCGGTCAGGGTCTCGACCTGGGGGACCACGCAGATCTCGGCGTTGGCCTTGGTGAGGTAGCCCGGGATCCGGCCGTAGCGGGCGGCGCGGACCACGCCCGCCGCGCCGCGGATGCCCTGGGGGGGGTAGAGGCAGGCCTGCACCGCGGCCTCGGCCTGCTCGGCGGTGTCGACCATGGGGATGATGAAGCTCTGCGCGCCGGCGTCGGCGAGCTGCTTGAGGATCCATGCCTCGTTCACCGGCGGGCGCACCACGACGGAGGAGGCGCCGTGCTCGGCCGCGGCGATCTGGCGGCGCATCAGGTCGATGTCCAGCGGCGCATGCTCGCCGTCGACCAGCACGTAGTCGAAGCCCGCGTCGGCCAGAAGCTCGGTCGAGGCGTCGGCCCCCAGCATCAGCCACAGCCCCAGAACCGGGTCCTTGCCTGCCGCGAGCTTGGCCTTGAAGGCGTTGGAGGGGACGGCGAATTCGGTCATCTGGAGGCTCCTTCCGCGATGGCGGGAGCACAGGAGTAACCGGGCGGCAGGTCGCGGGGAAGGGGACGCGCACGTCAGTCGCCCCTTGTCCCGGGGCGCGGATGGGGAGAGCGTGGTCCCGCGCCTTTCTCGGGGGGCCTTCCCCAGGGGCGCCTGGAGCGGGGGCGGATGCGCGGTCATGGATCCGTCGCCCAATCTTCGCGCCGTCGTGACGTGCGCGTCGCCATGCCCGGCGAGCGTCGCGCCGCATCCCGCGTGTCCGCATCTTCGGAGCCCCCCCCATGCCCCAGCTTCGCCTCTCCCGGCGCCAGGTCCTCGTCGCCGGAACCGCCGCCGCTTCAGGCCTGTTCCTGCCCGCCTACTCGCGCGCCAACCAGCGCCCCGTGCTGACCCACGGGGTCCAGTCGGGCGACGTCTCTGCCGACGGGGCGGTGGTCTGGGCGCGGGCGGACCGGCCCTCGCGCATGGGGGTGGAGGTCGCGACCACCGAGTCCTTCAAGGACGCCCGCCGGCTGCCCGGCCTGGGGCTGACCTCGGCCACCGACGGGATGGGCAAGATGGAGCTGGCGGGGCTGCCCTCGGACCAGGAGATCTTCTACCGGGTGACGATGCAGGATCTGGCCGACGTCAACGCCGTCTCCGAGCCGGTCGTGGGCCGCTTCCGCACCGCGCCGACCGCCGTGCGCGACATCGTCTTCACCTGGTCGGGCGACACCGCCGGCCAGGGCTGGGGGATCGACGAAAGCCGCGGGGGGATGACGATCTATTCCACCATGCTCCGCCATGAGCCGGACTTCTTCATCCACTCCGGCGACACGATCTACGCCGACGGGCCGCTGAAGGCCGAGGTCGAGCTGAAGGACGGCACGATCTGGAAGAACCTGGTGACGGAGGAGAAATCCAAGGTCGCCGAGACGCTGCAGGAGTTCCGCGGCAACTTCCTCTACAACCTGCTCGACGCCAACGTGCGGGAGATGGCGGCGCGGGTCCCGATGCTCGCCCAGTGGGACGACCACGAGACCACCAACAACTGGTATCCCTCCGAGCGGCTGGAGGACGACCGCTACACCGAAAAGTCGGTCGCCCTGCTGTCGGCCCGCGCCAACCGCGCCTTCCGCGAGGCGATGCCCCTGCGCGAGAGCTCGGTCGAGCCCGGGCGGATCTACCGCAAGGTGGCCTACGGGCCGCTGCTGGACGTCTTCTTCCTCGACATGCGCAGCTACCGCGGGGACAACACCTCCAACGACCAGATGGAGCCGGGGCCGCAGACCGATTTCCTGGGCGCGGCCCAGATGCGCTGGCTGAAGGCGGAGCTGGCGGCCTCGCGCGCCACCTGGAAGGTGATCGCGGCCGACATGCCGATCGGGATGATCGTGCGCGACGGGCCCTCGGCCTTCGAGAACTCCGCCAACGGGAACGGCCCGGTGATGGGCCGCGAGTTCGACATCGCCGAGGTGCTGAGCTTCATCAAGCACGCGCGGGTGAAGAACACGGTCTGGCTGACAGCCGACGTGCACTACACGGCCGCCCATCACTACAGCCCCGACCGCGCGCAGTTCCAGGACTTCGATCCGTTCTGGGAGTTCGTGTCCGGTCCCCTGCACGCCGGGACCTTCGGCCCCTCGGACTACGACGACACCTTCGGCCCGAAGGTGGCTTTCGTGAAGGCCCCGACCGAGGCGCAGGGCCAGAACCTGCCCCCCTCCGAGGGCCTGCAGTTCTTCGGCAAGGTCGAGATCAAGGGCGCCACCGGCCGCATGACCGTGC
>CAXGVP010000542.1:0-3395 GCA_964013055.1 uncultured Albimonas sp. | reverse complement strand
AAGGACAAGCCGCGCAAGCGCGGTCGCTGCGCGATCCTTGACCGCTCCCCGCGAGCCGCTCTGATCGGCATCCGCGATGGACGGCTCCGGAGAACAGGCGCTTTGCGAGGGGCGGCGGGCGTGGCGCCAAGGCGCCTGGAGGAACGGCCGGGGAGGCCGTGGGGCGCCAGGGGAGCGGGCGTGTCGGGGCCGGGGCGCGAAAAGGCCCGCCGGAGGGTGAGGCCGGCGGGCCATGCGGGGCGGGTCGAGCGGCGCCCCGCAGGCGGGGCGCCGCGGGCGCCGGGATCAGTTGACGGTCTTGGCCTCGAGCTCGGCCGGCTTCGAGGGCGCGGTCGCGATCTCGATGCGGCGCGGGCGCAGCGCCTCGGGGACCTCGCGGACCAGCTCGATATGGAGCAGGCCGTTCTCGGTCCGCGCGCTGGTCGGGCGCACATGGTCGGCGAGCTGGAAGCGACGCTCGAAGGCGCGCTCGGCGATGCCGCGGTGCAGGAAGCTGCGCTCGGTCTCGTCGGCGGGCTTGCGGCCGGAGACGACGAGCTGGCCGTCCTTGCTCTCCACCGTCAGGTCGTCCTCGGCGAAGCCCGCCACCGCGAGGGTGATGCGGTAGGCGCTCTCGCCGGTCTTCTCGATGTTGTAGGGGGGATAGGCCGGCTGGGTCGTCTCGCCCGCGAGGGCGGCGTCCATCAGGCCGGCGAGCCGGTCGAAGCCGACGGTCGAACGGTAGAGCGGGGAGAAGTCGAAGTTGCGCATGGGTTCATATCCTCTGCCAAGCGATATGTCCGGTCGGGGACCCTCCGAAGGGACGGGTCCGGCTGGATGCGTCGGCCCCGGTCTCCGGCTGCCGACGGTCAGGATCTGGGGAGGGCGGGGGGCGGTTTCAAGACCCCGGCAGAGCCCCCCGGGCGGGTCCCGCCGGCGGGGGCTGCGGGGCGGGGCGGGCGCCCGGATGCAGACGGGGCGCCCCTTTTCGGAGGCGCCCCGTCGGTCGCGGCATTGGCGCGGTTCGGCGCGCGCTTACTGGGTCGGCGCGGGGGGCTTGGCCGAGGCGAAGCCCGAGGCGCTCTGCTGAGAGGCGCCCAGGCCGCCGCCGGAGACGTAGCCCGGGGCCGCGGCCCCGCCGGCGACGCCGGCCGCGCTCATCATCGCAGTGGGGTCGACGCCCGAGGGGACCTGGTGGGTCGGGGTCGGGCCCTTGGCGTTGCGCAGGAACTCGGGCAGCGAGTTCGGGTCCATGCCGATCGCCGAGGAGCCGGCCAGCGCGATGCGCTTGGCGACCCCCAGCGGGCCGTCGAGCGCGGCCATGATGCCGTCGCCCGCGTCCTCGATGCTGGTCAGGCCGTTCTGGCCCGAGCCCGACGTCGCCGGCCCCTTGCCGAGGTCGAACATGCCGAACCCGGCCAGCATGGCGACGCCCGCCCCGGGCATCAGAACGTATTTCCCGATGATCTTCATCAGCATGGTCGTGTCCTCTCTCGCAATTCCGGCCGCGGTCGGCGTCGCGGCGGCTGTCCTTCTCGCATCCCGGCTCCGGGGCTCCCGCCCGGAGCTCCGGTCAGTCCTGCGGCGGGCGGCTGGTCTTCCAGCCGCCGGCGCGCGTCGACGGCCCGAGGCCGCCGGAGGGTCCGTCCGTCGTCTCCGGCCGCGCGGCGGCGCGGCGGATCTGCTGCCCGTCCAGCGCCCGGCGCAGCAGCGGCAGCGTGTCGGAGGCGGCCGAGGCGTAGCTGAGCCGCCGCCCCATGGCCGAGATCACCCCGGCCAGGCGCAGCCGCCCCTGGGCGTCGCGCACCAGCACCGGGCTGCCCGACGAGCCCGGCGCCACCTCGCAGTCGAGGGCGGCGACGGGGCCCGATCGGCGCTCGACCCGGCAGGGCTCCTGCAGGGAGAGCGCGCGGTCGCGTCCGGCCCCGTAGGACAGGAGCGCGACCGCGCCACCGGGCGGGGGCAGGTCGCCCGGATCGTAGCTGGGAAAGGACGAGGTCAGCAGCGGCTGGTCGAGCTCGACCAGCGCCACGTCGGCGGCGATGTCCTCGAAGGCGGCGCGGGGGCCGCTCCAGCGGTAATTGGGGTGCACGGCGTAGCGGCGGACCTGGCGCACGGCCTGCTCGGCGCCGTCGCGCAGGCCGGCGCGGAACCACAGGTCGGCGCTGCGCCGCGGCTGGCCGCGGTCGTCGTAGAGGCAGTGCGCCGCGGTCAGCGCGTGCAGGGCGTCGAACAGCGTCGCCGTGCAGTAGGCGCCGCCCAGGTCCAGGCGGCCGACGCCGCTGAAGGCCTGCTGCTCGTGCGCGGCCAGCAGGCGGCGGGGGGCGGTCTCCTCCGCCGGCGACTGGGCGAGCGCGGGGGCGGCGGCGAGCAGCGGCGCAAGGATGGCAAGCGCGAGGGCGCCGGGGCGCCGGGCGCGTCCCGTCGCGGGGCGGGAAGGGAAGCGGCGGGTCATCGCGCCGCCTCCTGCGCCTCGAGCGCGCGTCGCAGGCTCTCGAGCAGGTCGGCGGGGGCGACCGCGAGGGCCGCCCCCTGCAGCGCCGGAGGCTCGGCCCCCAGCGCCGCCACGATGACGCCTACGAGCTCGGGCCCGTCCACCCCCTCTTGGATGAGCGGCGCCCCGGAGATGCCCGGGAGCGCGTCGCAGGTGGTCCGCAGCAGGCGACCCTGCCGCGCGACCACCGCGCAGCCCGACTGGACCGACAGGGCGTGGCCCCGGTCGCGCCCGTAGGAGAGCGCGGACACGACCGTCCCGGGGGAGGCCGTGCCCGCCACCGGGATCGGAGACGGCGCCCCTTCCGCCCCCTCCGACACCCGGATCAGGGCCAGGTCCCGCGCGGGACCCGGCGTGTCGAGATAGCCCTCGGCCATCGCCGCGGCGCGGCCGTGGAGGATGGCGGCGGCCTCGCCCATGCGCCAGCCGGGCAGGAAGGTCAGGCGCTCGGCGCGCCACATGGCGCCGGTGCGGCGGTTGACCAGGCAATGGGCGGCGGTGAGGGCGAGGTCGGGGGCGATCAGCGTCGCCGTGCAATGCCCCTGCCCGCCGATGTTGAGCCGGCCGACGGCCGCGTAGCGCTGCGCCTGGTCCACGCTCGACAGGGCGCGCGCCTCCGCAGAGGCGGGGGGGGCGCCGAGCGGCGCCATGGCCAGGAACGCGGCCAGGAGGCGATACGCAAGATACATGAAGGCACCATGAATGACATTGGGTGAGTCGTGCAACCCTTGGCGTTCACCCTGCGGTCAGATTTGTTGACGTCGCGCGCGCCGCCCCTTGCTCGGGAGCGCCTGGCCTCGAGGCGGCGGCCGGGCTCATCTTCGCGCCGGGGCGTTGCCATCCGGTGAAGGCGCGGAGCCGGCAGGCTCGCGCCCGGCCGCGGCCGTCGGCCGCCCCGGCGAAGCCCCACCCACCCACCCCA
>CAXGVP010000541.1:0-3411 GCA_964013055.1 uncultured Albimonas sp. | reverse complement strand
TCTCGTCGAGGATCGAGACGTCCATGTCCCCGTAGCTCGCCAGCGCCAGCGAGCGGGGAATGGGCGTCGCGGTCATCACCAGCACGTCGGGCCGCCAGCCCTTCTGGCTGATCTCCATGCGCTGGCGAACGCCGAAACGGTGCTGCTCGTCGATCACCGCCAGCCGCAGGTCCGCGAACTCCACGTCGGCCGAGAACAGCGCGTGCGTGCCCATCACCACCCCCGCCTCGCCCGAGGCGATGGCGGCCAGTTTTTCCCTGCGCCCCGGGCCCTTGTCGCGCCCGGTCAGCAGCACCGGGGTCACGCCGGCGGCCTCGAACAGGGGGGCCAGCCCCTCCATGTGCTGGCGGGCGAGGATCTCGGTCGGGGCCATCAGCGCGGCCTGCCCGCCGGCCTCGACCGCGGTCAGCAGGGCCGCCAGCGCCACCAGCGTCTTGCCCGAGCCGACGTCGCCCTGCAGCAGGCGGTTCATGCGCTCCTCGGCCGCCATGTCGGCGGCGATCTCCTCCATCGCCCGCCCCTGCGCCCCGGTCGGCCGGAAGGGCAGCGAGGCGAGCGCGCGCCCCACCAGCCGCCCGGTCCCGACAGTGGGCCGGCCCTTGCCCTTGCGCTGGGTCTCGCGCGCCAGCGCCAGCGCCATCTGGTGGGCCAGCAGCTCGTCGTAGGCGATGCGCTCGCGCGCCGGGCTGCGCGGGCGCAGGGCGTCGTCGGAGACGGGCCGGTGCAGCGCCTCCATTGCATTTCGCCAGCCGGGCCAAAGCTTTGCGGAGACCAGGCCCGGCTCGATCCACTCCGCCAGGTCCGGCGCGCGCGACAGCGTGGAGAGCGCGGCGGCCGAGATCGTGCGCTGGCCCAGCCCTTCGGTGGTGGGATAGATCGGCTCGAACTCCGGCAGCTCGCCGGCCTCGGCCTCGGTCAGCACGTGGTCGGGCTGCACCATCTGGCGCATGTGGTTCCAGGTCTCGACCTTGCCCGAGACGATGCGCGTCTCGCCCAGCGGCAGCATCGCCTCGACCCGGGCCGCCGGCAGGCGGAAGAAGACCAGGGCGAAGCCCTGGGCGGCGTCCTCGACAATGACCCGGTGGGGCGCGGCGCGGGTGCGGCCGCGGCGGTGCTCGGAGACCACCACCTTCACGGTCGCGACCTCCCCGTCCGGCACGCCGTTCAGGTCGGGGCGCATTCGCCGGTCCACCAGCCGCGCGGGCGGATGCATCAGCAGGTCCCGCGGACGGGTGATCTGCAGCTTTTCGAACAGCTTCGCCGTCTTCTCCCCGACCTTGTCGAGGGTGGTCAGCTCGGCGAAGAGCGGAAACAGAATCTCGGGGCGCCCGCGGGTCATGGCCGCAACATGGCGCGCCGCGGGGCCGGAGGAAAGCCGCGCGCGCCGCCGCGGCGGGCATGACCTCGCGCCCCTGCCCCCGCCCCCGTCCCGGCTGCGCAAGCCGCTTGACCGCGGAGGCCCGGCCACGGAGACAAGGGAGGCTGAACGTCCCGACCCTTGCCGGAGCCTCCATGGCCCTCGCCCTCGCCCCCGCCGACCGACTCGCGCGCAACCTCCAGGGCGCGGGGTGGATGGCGCTGGCCATGTTCGGCGTCGCCTGCAACGACGCGCTGATGAAGCTGGTGCTGCCCGACATCGGCATGTTCCAGGCGATCCTGCTGCGCTCGGGGCTGGCGGCGGCGGCGGTCGCCGTGGTGCTGGCCCGACGCGGCGTGCTGCGCCCCCCGCCGCGGCAGGACTGGCCATGGCTCGCCCTGCGCTCGGTGGCCGAGATCGGGGCCACGATCCTCTACCTCGAGGCGGTGATGCGGCTGCGCCTGGCCGAGGTCTCGGCGATCAACCAGGTGCTGCCGCTGCTGCTGACGCTGGCGGGGGTGCTGCTGGGGGAGCGGGTGGGCTGGCGGCGCTGGCTGGCGATCCTCGTGGGGTTCGCGGGCGTGATGCTGATCGTGCGCCCGGGCGGCGAGGCCTTCGACCCCGACGCGCTCTACGCCGTGGGGGGCATGCTGTGCTTCGGCGTGCGCGAGGTGGTGACCCGGCGCACCGACCCCGCAACGCCGCACCTGCTGATCACCTTCATCACGCTGATCACCGTGGGGACCACCGGCGCCGTCGGCTCCCTGGTCTCGCCCTGGGCGCCGATGGAGGCGTGGCACGTCACCGCGATCGTCGCCTCCTCGGTCGCGATCTTCGTGTGCTATCACGCGGGCGTGGTGGCGATGCGCACGGGGGAGATCGGCTTCACCGCGCCGTTCCGCTACACCGTCATCCTGTGGGCGCTGGCCCTGGGCTTCGCCGTCTTCGGCGAGGTCCCCGACGCCCGGACCATGATCGGCGCCGCGATGATCGTGGCCGCCGGTCTCTACGCCTTCTGGCGGGAGCGCCGGGTCGGCGCGACGCCGGCGCGCAAGGGGAGCGTGCGATGAGGATCGCCCAGATCACCGACAGCCATGTCACGGCGCCCGGCGTGCTGTGGAAGGACCGCGTGGACATGGCCGCGGGCCTCGCCCGGGCCGTGGCGCGCCTCAACGAGATCGGGCCCGACCTGGTGGTCCACACCGGCGACATCGTCGACGGCGGCGGCGAGGCGCAATACGCGGTCGCGGCCGAGGTGCTCTCGGACCTCAAGGCGCCCCTGCGCCTGCTCCCCGGCAACCACGACCTGCGCGACCGGATGCGGGCGGCCTTCGGCGGGCGCGTCGACCTGCCCTCCGGCCCGTTCCTGAACTTCGCCGAGGAGGCGGACGGGCTCGCGATCCTCGGCCTCGACACGATCGAGGAGGGCGAGACCGCCGGCCGCCTCTGCCCCGAGCGCGCCGCCTGGCTGCGCGAGCGTCTGTCGCGCGGCCGCCCGGCGCTGGTCTTCGCCCATCACCCGCCCTGCCCGATGGGCCTGCCGTTCATGGACCGCTTCGTGTTCCGCGGGGCCGACCTCGCGGCCGAGACCGTGCAGGGCCGCGGCGTCCTGCGCATCGCCACCGGCCACGTCCATTCGGCGGCCGAGCGGCACTGGGCCGGAACCCTCGTCGCCGCCTGCCCCGCGACCGGCGTGCAGATCCCGCCCGTGCAGGACGGCGCCTGGCCCGGCTTCGCGCTGGAGGCGCCGGCGATCCGCCTGCACGACTGGTCCTCCGCGCTGGGCCTGACGGTGAAGACGATCCCGGTCGAGCCCGGCCCCTTCCACCCGTTCGAGTCCGACCCGAACGCCGACTTCTCCGGCACGCCCCACGCGGACTGACCGCCCCTCCGGCCGCCCCCGGCGCAACGCCGCCAGGCCCGCCCGCAGGGCGCCTGCCCTTCCCCCGCCAAGCCGCGCCGCCCGCCCCCAGGCGCCCCCGGCCCCACGCTCCCCGGCGAGCGCCTGTTCTCCGGAGCCGTCCATCGCGGATGCCGATCAGAGCGACTCGCCC
>CAXGVP010000540.1:0-3412 GCA_964013055.1 uncultured Albimonas sp. | reverse complement strand
GAGGCCTCGGGCTTCCGCGCGCGCCTCGGCCAGCTCGTCCTCGTGCCCGGGCCCGGGGGCGCGCCGGGGCTGGCGCTGTTCGGCCATGGCGACGCCGCCGCGCGCGCCCGCTCGCGCTTCGATCTCGGCCGCGCCGCCGCCGAGCTGCCCGAGGGGACCTGGGCGCTGGAGGCCGCCGAGGAGCACCAGGCCGAGGCAGCGCTGGGCTGGCTGCTCTCGCGCACCCGCTTCGACCGCTACCGCAAGGGGGCCGAGGCCAAGGACGTGCGCCTCGCCGTCCCCGAGACGCTCGACGCCGAGCGCCTGCACCGCATCGCCGACGGCGTGGCGCTGACCCGCTGGCTGATCGACACGCCCGCCAACGACATGGGTCCCGCCGAGATCGAGGCCGCCGCCCGGGCGCTGGCGGTCGAGCACGGGGCCGAGGTCGCCTCGACCGTTGGCGACGACCTGCTGGAGGCGAACTTCCCGCTGGTCCACGCCGTCGGCCGCGCCGCCGCGCCGGGTCGCGAGCCGCGCATCATCGACCTGACCTGGGGCGACGCGGACGCGCCCAAGGTGACGCTGGTGGGCAAGGGCATCGCCTTCGACACCGGGGGGCTTAACCTCAAGCCCGGCGCCTCGATGGGGCTGATGAAGAAGGACATGGGCGGCGCGGCCAACGTGCTGGGCCTGGCGCGGATGGTCATGGCCCAGGGGCTGCCGGTGCGGCTCAGGGTGCTGGTGGCGTCGGCCGAGAACGCGGTCTCTTCCGCCTCGTTCCGGCCGGGGGACGTGCTGACCTCGCGCAAGGGCCTGACGGTGGAGATCAACAACACCGACGCCGAGGGCCGCCTGGTGCTGGCCGACGCGCTGGCGCTGGCCGACGAGGAGGCGCCGGAGGTGCTGCTGTGCTGGGCCACCCTGACCGGCGCGGCGCGGGTCGCGCTGGGCCCCGAGCTGCCGCCCTTCTTCACCGACGACCAGATCCTGGCGATGGAGCTGACCGACGCCTCGCACCGGGTGAAGGACCCGCTGTGGCGGATGCCGTTCTGGGCGGGCTACGAGGAGAAGATCGAGCCCGGCATCGCCGATCTCGACAACGCCCCCACCGGCGGCATGGCCGGCGCGATCACCGCGGCGCTGTTCCTGCGCCGCTTCGTCGAGACCGCCCGCGCCTTCGCCCATTTCGACATCTACGGCTGGACCCAGAGCACCAAACCCGGCCGCCCCAAGGGCGGCGAGTCCATGGGCGCCCGCGCCGCCTTCGCCGTGCTGGGCGACCGCTACAAGGCCTGAGACCCTTCGGCGCCGCGACCCCTGCGGCGCCGGACCGGCCGCCCGGACGGGCCCCGGGCCGGCCTCGCCCCCCGAGGCCCGCCGCGCCGCGAGGCGCCCGCCCCCTGACCGCCGGCCCCCCCGGCAGACTGCGAGAGACGCCATGGCCGCCTTCGATCCCCGGCTGACCCCCGCCCGCCCCGACCTCGCTGCACAGAGCCTGCGCGGCCGGGTCGAGGCGGAACGCTTCGCCGCGCCCACGCCGATGCGGGTCGCCGCGGCCTCGGCGCCGCTGGTCTCGCGCCCCGGGGCGAAGGGCTACGCGGCCGAGCTGCTGATGGGCGCGGCCTTCGAGGTCTACGAGACGGCCGGGGGGCTCGCCTGGGGCCAGGCCCCGCGGGACGGCTACGTGGGCTATGTCCCGGCGGACGCGCTGGCGCCCGCCGGCCCCGCGCCCACCCACCGGGTGGCGGCGGTGCGCTCGACCCTCTACCCCGCGCCCGACATCAAGACCGTGCCGCGGGCGGCGCTGTCGATGAACGTCCGCCTGCGCGGGGCGATCGAGGGCGCGTTCCTGGTCTGCGCCGAGGGCTGCGTGCCCGCCGTCCATGTGGCCCCGCTCGACAGCGCACAGGCCGACTGGGTGGAGGCGGCCGAGGCCTTCGTCGGCACGCCCTATCTGTGGGGCGGGGGCACGGCGGCGGGGATCGACTGCTCGGGGCTGGTGCAGACGGCGCGCTGGGCGGCGGGGTTCGACTGCCCGCGGGATTCCGACATGCAGGCGGCGCTGGGCCAGCCGGTCGCGCCCCAGGCCCTGCAGCGCGGCGACCTGGTGTTCTGGAAGGGCCACGTCGGGATCATGCTTGACTCCGAGCGGCTTCTGCATGCCAACGCCCACCACATGGCCTGCGCGGTGGAGCCGCTCGCCCAGGCCGTCTCCCGGATCGGGGCGGGCGAGACGGGCTCCCCCACCGGCTTCCGGCGGCTGGACTGAGAGCGATGTTCGAGACCCTTCCCAAGGCCGAGCCCGACGCCATCCTGGCCCTGATGGCCCGCTACCGCGAGGATCCCAGGGCCGACAAGATCGACCTCGGCGTCGGCGTCTACCGCGACGAGACCGGCGCCACGCCGGTGTTCCGCGCCGTCCAGGCCGCCGAGGAGCGCCTCGTCGCCGCCCAGACCACCAAGACCTACGTGGGCCTGCCGGGCGACCTGGAGTTCTGCCGCCTGCTGGGCGAGGAGCTGCTGGGCGCGCCGATGGCCCACGGCTGCGCCATGGTGCAGGCGGCGGGCGGGTCGGGCGCGCTGTATATCCTTGCGGCCTTCATCCGGCGCGCGGCGCCGGGGACGCGGGTGTGGCTGCCGACGCCGACCTGGCCCAACCACCCCAACCTGTTCCGCGGCGCGGGGCTGGCGCTGGGAGATTACCCGTGGCTCGACCGCGCCGGCCGGTCCCTGGATTTCGCCGCCGCCGCCGAGGCATTGGAAAAACTGGGTCCCGGCGACGCGGTGCTGCTGCACGCCTGCTGCCACAACCCCACCGGGGTGGACCCGACCCCCGAGCAATGGGCCGAGATCGGCGCCATCGCCGCGCGGCGCGGCTGGCTGCCGGTCTTCGACATGGCCTACGCCGGCTTCGGCGACGACTGGGAGCGGGACTGCGCCGGCATGCGCACGGTGATCGGAAGGGTCCCCGAGGCGCTGATGGGCGCGTCCTGCTCGAAGAACTTCGGCCTCTACCGGGAGCGGGCCGGTGCGGTCTATGCGCATTCCGCCGACCCCGCCCGCCGGCAGGCGGCGCAGGACGGGCTCGAGGCGGTGACCCGCATGGTCTACTCGATGCCCCCCGACCACGGCGGCGCGCTGGTTCGCGCGGTGCTGGAGGACGCGGCCCTGGCGGCCGACTGGCGGGCCGAGCTGACCGCGATGCGCGACCGCATCAACCTCAACCGCCGCGCTTTGGCCGAGGCCCTGGCCGCCCGCCCCGGCGGCCAGGGCTGGGGTTTCATCGCCGAGCAGCGCGGGATCTTCTCGCTCCTCGGCCTCGACCGCGCCCAGGTGGGCCGGCTGCGCGAGGTGCACGGGATCTACGCGGTGGCCGGCGGCCGGGTGAACGTGGCCGGCATGCGGGCCGAGGACGCCGACCGCGTGGCGG
>CAXGVP010000539.1:0-3412 GCA_964013055.1 uncultured Albimonas sp. | reverse complement strand
CCCGGCCGCTGCTCTCCGCGATAGGCTGCCGTTCACCGGCCGACATGGAGCATAGGGCGGCCTGACCCCGTCCACCAAACCGGGCCAGGATCAACCAGACCCTTCTGCGTGAACGGGCCTGCGCCATTCCCTGCCGATCCTCAGACAGCCACGCCCGCGACTTGCCGCGACGGATCGACGGGAACGACCGGCAACGCCCACATTCTGCAGCCGACCGCCCCCTGGCGGGTTCAACAATCTCATGAGCACTCGCAGCTAGGCCGCCACGGCCCGCGGCCGGGCCTTGTTCGCCTTCAGGATCAGGAACGAGATCAGCGCGATGTTCACCGCGTTCCAGGCGATGCCATTGAGGAACGCCATCTTGTAGGAGCCGGTCAGGTCGTGGATCCACCCGGCCATCCAGCCCCCCGCCGCCATCCCGAAGATCGTCGCCATGATCACCAGGCCGACGCGGGCCCCGGCCTCGCGCGCCGGCAGCATCTCGCGCACGATGATGGCGTAGGAGGGGATCACGCCCCCCTGGCTCAGCCCGAACACCAGACTGACGATATACAAGGGAACCAGCCCGTCGAAGGGCAGGTACAGCGCCAGCGAGATCATCTGCCCGATGGACCCGATCAGCAGCGTCGGCGCCCCGCCGATGCGGTCCGCGATCGCCCCCGAGGCGAGGCGCGACACGATCCCCCCGGCCAGCATCAGCGACAGCATCCCCGCCCCCGCGGTCGGCCCGTAGCCCAGGTCCACGCACATCGCGACCACATGGATCTGCGGCGTCGCCATCGCCAGGCAGCAGGCGATCCCCGCGATGCACAGCAGCGCCTGCAGCCCCCCCGGCGTGAACCCGGCCGAGCGGCGCGCCGCCTGCGCGGCGGCGGCGGCCTCGCCCTCGGCGTCCTCGGGGACGCGGGCGTGCAGCAGCAGGCTCAGCGGCCCCAGCAGCACGACCATGGCGACGGCGAGCACCCAGGTCGCCTCGCGCCAGCCCCAGGCCTCGACCAGCGGCGCCAGCACCAGCGGCCAGACCACGCCGGCAAGGTAGTTGCCCGCCGCCACCACCGCCACGGCGACGCCCCGGCGCTTGCCGAACCACAGCGAGATGTCGGCGACCAGCGGTCCGAAGGTGGCCGCGCCGCCGACCCCGATCAGGAACTGCAGCCCCGCCAGCACCAGGAAGTTCCCGGTCATCGCCGAGCCCGCATAGGCCAGCGCCGCCACCAGCGCCGAGACCCCCATCGCCGGCCCGATCCCGAACCGGTCGACCGAGCGCCCCACCCCCAGGCTGCCCAGCGCGAAGCCGATCATGGTGGCGGAATAGGCGAGCGAGGCCTCGCCGCGGTCGACGCCGAACTCGGCCTCCATCGCCGGCAGCAGCACCACGATGGACCACATCGCGCCCCCGCCGACGCCCGCCGCCAGCAGCGAGATCCCCAGCCGGATCCACGAGGCGCGCCCGTCCAGCGCGAAGCCGGGGGCGGCGGAGGGCTCGGTCGGGCGCGACATGGGAGCTCCGGGGCGGAGGGAAGGAGGCCGGGCGCGGCCCGGACGCGGCGCCGCAGGGCGCCCGCCCAAGCGTCATAGACCGCCCGGATCGGCAGCGTCCAGCCGGCTTGCGCGGCCGGCGACACGCTTGGCGCGCGGCGCCCCGGGCCCCCCGCGCCGCGGCGGAGGCGCCCTTGCCGGCGGCAGGCGAGGAACGGCCCCTCCGGCGCCCCGCCCCGCCGCGAGCCCCCCGCGGCCGGCGGCATTCGCCGGGGCGGGAGGCCTCGCCCCAGGCCACGCCGGCCGCCTCGCGAGGTCCGCCGGCCGCAGCCCCGGGCGCGCGCCTGCCGCCCTGCGCCGCGGACGAAGACGCCGCGCTTTCCCGAGCCCCCCAGCGACGCGCCGGAGCGAGCGATGGGCAGAGGCCCCGGGTCAAGCCCGGGGCGCACCGTGTCGCCGGCGGAGCGCGACCTCCATCGGAGCGAGGGAGGCGGGTCGGGCATGGGCGGCGGACCAGGCGCCGCAGACCGGCGCAGGAAACGGGCGAAGCGTTGGGGGCGGGCCTGCAGCCGGAGGCAGGCGAGACGTGCACCTCGGGTCAGGCGTCGGAGCCCGGCGAGGCATGTGCAACACGCCGGGCGCCGGAGGCGCGCGCGACGTCGGCGCGGGTCGCGAGCCGGAGGCGGGAGAGGCTTGCGCGGCGGGCCCCGCGCGGGAGGCGGGCGAGACCTGGACGGCGGGCCGGACGCCGGAGACGGCCAAGGCGCGGGCGGCAGAACAGGCGTCGGAGGCAGGCGAGGCGCGGGCGGCAGGTCGCGCGCGGCAGCCGCGCGAGGTGCAGGAGACGGCCCGGGCGCGGGGGCGGGCGGGCGGGCCTTTCGGGCCGCGGACGGGTCGCGGTGGTGGCGGAAGCGTCGCGGCGGCCTTCACCTCGCCGCCTTCGAGGCGTATGCGGGGGACATGCGCCCGCCGGGGCGCTCGCCCCCCTGCCTGCCCGCGGCCCCTCCGCGAGCGATGTCCGGACCCTGGACGGAACCGCTTTTGCCTCTCGCCTCCCGTATCGACCGCGCCGCCGGCATCCTGCTGATCCTCGATCTCGCGCTGGTCGCCCTGGGCCGATGGGGGGCCGGGGAATGGGTGGAGCCGCTGGAATACGTCTGCGCCGCCGCCATCGCCGGCCTGCTGGCGGCCCGCGCCTCGCGCCAGCCCAGGGTGTTCGTGGCGATCGGCATCGCGCTCTCGATCGTCGCGGTGGTCACGCTGCCGGGCGGGGCGGCGCTGGTCGGCGACGGGCTGGCGCAGGCGGCCTTCATCGCGGCCTTCTTCGCCGCGCTGACCACGCTGAGACATGCGGCCGAGACCTCGCCCGCCATCCGCGATTGCGGCCTGTTCCTCGCCTCGCGACCGCCGGGGCAGCGCTATGCGGCGCTGACGCTGGGGGGCGCGGCCTTCGGGACGGTGCTCAACTACGGCTCGATCGCGCTGCTGGGCTCGCTCGCCACCGCCTCCTCGGACGCCGAGCCCAACCCCGAGATCCGCGAGGTCCGCAAGCGCCGGATGCTGCTGGCCACCGCCCGCGGGCTGGTGGCGATGCTGCCCTGGTCGCCGCTGAGCTTCGCCATCGCCATCACCACCGCCCTGATCCCCGGCGCCTCCTGGGCGGGCGTGTTCCCCTATGCGCTGGTCTCGGGCCTGCTGCTGGCGGTGATCGGCTGGGCGATGGACACGATCTTCAAGCCCCGCCTCTCCGCCCCCGCCCCGGCCCGGGCCGAGCCGGAGCCCGGCGGCTGGTCGCGCGCCCTGCCGCTGGTGATCCTGCTGGCGGTGATCGGCGGCGGCGCGGCGGCGCTGCACCTGGGCGCCGGCGTCTCGATCGTGGGGGTGGTGATGGTCTGGGCGCCGCTGGTCTCGGTCGCCTGGATCTGGCTGCAGG
>CAXGVP010000538.1:0-3413 GCA_964013055.1 uncultured Albimonas sp. | reverse complement strand
CTTCCAGCGCCTGATCGCCCCGGCCGCGCCGGGCGCCGGCGCCGAGGCGCCGGCGCTCGCAGGCGACTTCGCCGCGACGCTCGACGAAGCGGAGGTCAACGCCGGGCTGGTCCTGCTCGCCCCGGAGGGCCGGCTCGGCCTCGTCGATCCCGACAGCGCCGATTTCGCCGGCGGCACGCTCAGCGTCTGGCGCCAGCCCTTCGCCGACGAGGAGGCGACCGCGCTGCTGGGCCCGGGCGACGACCAGACCCAGGACCGGCTCTCCTTCCTCCCGGGCGAGGGCGTGACCCTCTCGGGGGGCGAACTGCGCCTCGACGGGGCGCTGATCGGCACGCTGAGCGCCGACGGCTCGTCCGGCGGCGCGCTGGTGGTGGCGCTGACCGCGCTCGCCACGCCTGAAACGCTAGAGCGCGCGCTGGGCCGGCTCGCCTATGCCAACGACAGCGACGATCCCTCGGCGATCCGCACCTACAAGCTCCAGATCGCCGACGGCGACGGCGGCGTCTCCGCGCCGCTCCAGTTCACCGTCGGGGTGACCCCCGAGGCCGATCTCGACCTGACCCCGACGGCGGAGCGCGACGCCCAGGCCGCCACCGGCTTCACCGCCGAGCAGCCGGCGATGAGCGCGCTGTTCGATGCCGCCGGCGAGCCGATCGGTTGGGTCTCCGTGTGGCGCACCTACGCCCAGGACGGCGACGGCTCGGTCGCCTACGGCGTCTCCGGCCAGATCTTCGGCCTCGACGGCGCCCCGGTGGGGACCGAGTTCGAGGTGCTCGAGCATTGGTTCGACACGCAGACCGAGCCTCAGGTCACGGGCCTCCCCGGGGGCGGCTTCGTGGCGTCCTGGACCTCGCAGTCCTATCGCGATCCGGTCAGCCTGGCGGCGGGCGACGACGACGGCGGGATCCAGGGGCGGGTCTTCGACGCGCAGGGCCGGCCGACCGACGGGCCGTTCCTGATCTCCGGCGCGGCCTACGACAACGCCTACCAGTCGCAGCTCGCGGCGCTGCCCGACGGCGGCTTCGTCGCGGTGTGGACCGACGCCGGGGGGAACGACGGATCGGGCGAGGGCGTCCGCGCGCGGACCTTCGACGCGGACGGCACGCCGCGCGGCTCCGCCTTCCCGGTCAACCAGGTCACAGCCTCCACCCAGACCCTGCCCGACGTGGCGGCGCTGTCCGACGGGCGCCTCGCGCTGGTCTGGGCCAGCAACGGCGTGGACGGCGACGGCTACGGCGTCGCGGCGACGGTGCTGGCCCAGGACGGCACGGTGCTGCTCGCCGAGTTCGTGGTCAACGCCAACAGCGCGGGGACGCAGACCCGGCCGTCGATCGCGGCGCTGGCTGACGGCGGCTTCGTCGTGGGCTGGGACGACGACTCCAGCCTCGACGGCGCGAGCTCGGCCGTCGTGATGCAGCGCTACGATGCGGCGGGCGCCGCCGTCGGGTCGCAGGTCGTGGTCTCCGACATCACCGCCGGCGCCCAGACCCGGCCTGACGTGATCGCGCTCGACGACGGCGGCTGGGCGGTGGCGTGGCAGGATTCCACGAACGACGGCAGCGGCTCGGGCATCTTCGCGCAGGTCTACGCGGCCGACGGCGGCCGGGTCGACGGCGCCTTCCAGGTCAACGAGGCCGCGTCCTCCAGCCAGACCGAGCCCGCGATCGCCGCCCTTCCCGGCGGCGGCTTCGCAGTCGGCTGGTCGTCGTCCGCGGACGGGACCGACGTGAAGGTGCGCGCCTGGCTGGGAGAGGGCGTCGACGCGCCCTCCGCCGACCCCGTGCTCGACGGGCTCGGGGCGACGGTGGCCTTGGACGAGGCTGCGGCGAATGCAGGCGCGGTCGCGCTCTTCGCCGGCGCCGTCGTCTCCGATCCCGACACCCCCGATTTCGCCGGCGGCGCGCTGACGATCGACGTCGTCCGCGCCGGCGACGTGCAGGACGCGTTCCCCCTCCAGGACGGGTCCGCGCAGGATCAGCTCTCGCTGATCGAGGGCGGCAGGGTCTCCCGGGTCGCCGACGCGGTGTTCGTGGACGGGGTCGAGATCGGCCATCTCGCCTCCGACGGCGTGGACGGCGCTCCGCTGCGCATCGAGCTCGTCGCCGGCGCCGACGCGCCCGCCGTGCAGGCGCTGCTGCGCGCGGTCGGCTACGCCAACCTGTCCGACGACCCCGAAGCCACGCGCCTCGTCTCCGTGCGCCTGACCGACGGCCAGGGCGGCGCGGCCGCGGCCGAGGTCTCGCTCGAGATCTCGCCCGAGATCGACGGCGTCTTCGCCCTGGGCGACGAGAGCCAGGTCAACAGCTTCGCCGCCGGCGCGCAGAACCAGCCCGTCGTGGCGGCGCTGACCGACGGCGGCTACGTGGTGGCCTGGGTGTCGACCGACCAGGACGCGGGCGACGGCTCGACCGGCGTCTTCGCGCAGGTATTCAACGCCGCCGGCGTGCCCACCGGCCCCGAGCTGCTGGTCAACGCCGCCGTCCAGGGCGCGCAGGGCGAGGTCGCGGTCGCCGGCCTCGCCGACGGCGGCTTCGCGGTCGGCTGGGTGGACCAGTCCTACGTCGCCCTGGATCATTCCGCCGGCTTCCTGCGTCTCTACGACGCCGACGGCGCGCCCGTCGGCACGCCGCAGGAGACGGGGATCGTCCCCTCCGGAGCGGACGTCTACGACCTTGCGCTGGCCACGCGCGCGGACGGCGGGGTGGACGTGGTCCACCAGGTCTACGACTACTCCGTCGGCTACCGCATCGTGCTGGAGAGCTACGACGAGGCCGGCGCCCTGCAGGGGCCGGCGACCGGCTTCGACACGCCCGACACCCAGGGCCTGGCCGAGGCCGCGACGGCCGCCGACGGCAGCCGCGTCGTGGTCTGGACGCGCTACGGCGCAGAGACCTCCGGCGGATCGAGCTACGGCATCTTCCAGCAGCGCATCGCCGCGGACGGCACGCCGCTCGGCGGCGCCACGCAGGTGAACGCCTACGAGCTCTACGACCAGACCGCGCCGACGGTGGCGATGCTCGACGGCGGCGGCTGGGTCGTGGCGTGGGAGAGCCAGCAGCAGGACGCGGATTCCGGCTCCTACCTTCACCGCGGGATCTTCGCGCAGGTCTTCGACGCCTCCGGCGCGAAGCTGGGCGACGAGATCCTGGTGAACCGCGACGTCGCCGGCGACCAGACGGCGCCGAAGGTCATCGCGCTCGACGGCGGCGGCTTCGCGGTCGCCTACGCCTCGAGCGCAGCTCTGGACGGCAGCGGGACGGCGGCGCAGATGCAGCTGTTCGACGCCGACGGAACCCGCATCGACGGGCCCACGGTGCTCAACCAGCAGGGCTCGGGCACGCAGAACCAGCCGATGCTGGCGCAGCTCGCCGACGGGCGGATCGCGGCGGTCTGGACCTCCGTCACCTCGGGCG
>CAXGVP010000537.1:0-3414 GCA_964013055.1 uncultured Albimonas sp. | reverse complement strand
CCCGCCCGCCCTGAACCCCGGGCGGGGGCCCGCCCGCCCTGAACCCCGGGCGGGGACCCGCCCGCCCTGAGCCCCGGGCGGGGACCCGCCCGCCTCAGCCCCGGGCGGAGACCCGCCCGCCTCAGCGCCGCGCGCGGACCAGCATCGGGCGGCCGGGGGTCAGCGCCTCGCCCCGCTGCGCGATCGAGGCGGCGTCGATGCCGTAGTGCCGATAGAGGTCGCCGATGGTCCCGGTCTGGCCGAAGTGCTCGACCCCCAGCGGGATGGTCCGGTGACCCTGCACCGCGCCCAGCCAGGACAGCGTCGCGGGGTGGCCGTCGATCACCGTGACCATGGCGCAATGCGGGGGCAGGGGGGCGAGCAGCCCCTCGACATGCGCCCGCGCCTGCGCCTGGCCGGCGGCCCGGGCGCGCTGGGCGGCGTTCCAGCCCGCATGCAGCCGGTCGGCCGAGGTCACCGCCAGCACCCCGATGTCGCGCCGGCCCTCCGCCAGCATTCCCGCCGCCGCGATGGCCTCGGGGGCGACCGCGCCCTGGAAGGCGATCACCAGCTCGGCGTTCGGCCCAGGCTCGCGCAGCCAGTAGGCGCCGTCGACGATGGCCTGGCGCAGCGCGGGGGTCATCTCGCGCTTGGGCTGCTCGACGGGGTTGGTGGTCAGGCGCAGGTAGACCGAGCCGCCGGTCGCGTCGCGCAGCCAGGTGCGGGCGTCGGGCTCCCGGTCGCCGTCGCGCTGGAGGTAGTCGAAGGCCCATTCCAGGATCACGCCCAGCTCGTCGGCGAAGGCGGGCTCGAAGGCCGCGAGCCCGTCCTGGCTCATCCCCACCAGAGGCGTGCCGATGGACTGGTGCGCGCCGCCTTCCGGGGCCAGCGTCACGCCCGAGGGCGTGCCCACCACGATGAACCGCGCATCCTGGTAGCAGGCGTAGGTCAGCGCATCGAGCCCGCGGTTCACGAACGGGTCGTAGAGCGTGCCGATGGGGATCAGCCGGCGCCCGAACAGCGAATGCGACAGGCCCGCGGCGCCCAGCAGCAGGAACAGGTTCATTTCGGCGATGCCGAGCTCGATATGCTGGCCCTCGGGCGTGAACTCCCACTTGGCGGTGGAGGGGATGCGGTGCTCGATGAAGGCGTCGGTCTGGGCGGTGCGGGCGAAGAGCTTTCGTCTGTTCACCCAGGGCCCCAGCGAGGTGGTCCCGGTCACGTCGGGAGAGGTGGTCAGGATCCGGTCCGCCAGCGCCCCGCCGCCCTTGGCGATCCCGTCGAGGATCTTTCCGAACGCCATCTGGGTGGAGATCTCGCGCTCCGTCGCCGCGTCGATCTCCGGGGCCGGGACGCGGGCGTCCGACAGGCGGCGGGACCCCTTGGCGAAAAACGGAACCCGGTCGAGGAACCCCTGCAGGGCGCCGGCGTCGCGGACAGTGGCAAAACGCTCGCACTCCTCGCCCTCGGGCACGCCCATGTCGGCCTGCCACTGGGCGAACTGCTTCGCGGTCATCAGCCCGCCGTGGTTGTCCTTGTGCCCGGCGATGGGCGTCCCCCAACCCTTCACGGTGTAGGCGAGGAAGCAGGTGGGGCGGTCGTGGTCCACGGCGGCGAAGGCGTCGGCCATCGTCTCCACGCAGTTGCCGCCCAGGTTCTCCATCAGCGCGGCCAGCTCGCGGTCCGTCCGCCGCTCGATCAGCGCGGTGACGTCGCCCTGGTCGCCGAGGTCGTCCAGCAGCCGCCTGCGCCACACCGCGCCGCCCATGTAGGTCAGCGCCGAGTATTCCTGGTTGGTGCAGGCGTCGATCCAGCCGCGCAGCTTGTCCCCGCCCTTCTCCTCGAAGGCGGCGCGCTGCAGGGCGCCGTATTTCACCCGCACCACGTCCCAACCGAAGGCCCCGAAGATCTTCTCGATGCGCTCGAAGAGCCCTTCGCGGACGATCCCGTCGAGGCTCTGGCGGTTGTAGTCGATGATCCACCAGCAGTTGCGCAGGTCGTTCTTCCAGCCCTCCTGCAACGTCTCGTAGACGTTGCCCTCGTCCAGCTCCGCGTCGCCGACCAGCGCGATCATCCGGCCGGTGGGCAGGGCCTCGCCCCAGCTCTTGGCCTGGATGTAGTCCTGCACCAGAGAGGCGAAGGCGGTGATCGCGACGCCCAGGCCGACCGAGCCGGTGGAGAAGTCCACGTCGTCCACGTCCTTGGTGCGCGAGGGATAGGACTGCACGCCGCCGAGGCCCCGGAACGCCTCCATCTTCTCGCGGGGCAGGTTCCCCATCAGGTGCTGGATGGCGTGGAACACGGGGCTGGCGTGGGGCTTCACCGCCACCCGGTCCTCCGGCCGCAGGGCCGAGAAATACAGCGCCGTCATGATCGAGACCATCGAGGCCGAGCTCGCCTGGTGCCCCCCCACCTTGATCCCGTCGACCTTGGGCCGGACGTGGTTGGCGTGGTGGATCATCCAGTGCGACAGCCACAGCAGACGCTGCTCGATGGTCTTGAGGAAGGGCGCGTCGGGGCGGGGCATGGCGGGCTCCGGGCGAGAGGGTCGGTCGCGCGAGCATAACGCGGACGCGCCGGCAGGTTCCGCCTTTATCGGCGCGGCTGGGGAAGATATTGGGGGAAACCGCTGCAGGGAGGGGCCGCCTTGGCTGAATCCGCCACGCTCGACGATTTCGACCGCGCCATCCTACGCGAGCTTCAGCGCGACGGCCGCGCCCCCGTGGCCGAGATCGCCGAGCGCGTGGGCCTCAGCCCCTCGCCGGTCGCGCGCCGGCTGCGGATGCTCGAGGCCTCGGGCGTGATCGCGGGCTACACCGCGCAGGTGGACGAGGGGGCGCTGGGGCGCGGCTTCTCGGTTTTCGTCTCGGTGAAGCTGGACCGGCAGGTGGACGAGGCGCTGGCGAAGTTCGAGGCCGCCGTCGCCGCCTTCCCCGAGGTGGTCGACTGCTGGCTGATGACCGGCGCCCGCGACTACCTGATGCGCATCGCCACCGCCGGCCTGCCGGAGTTCGAGGCCTTCCTGGTCGGCCGCCTGACCCGCGCCCCCGGCGTCGCCTCGATCGAGAGCTCGATCCCGCTGCGCCGCGTCAAGGGCGGCGCCGCCGGCCCGCCCCGCCGCTGACCCTCGGAGCGGCGTCGCCCGCCCCCGCCAGGCCTCCCGCCGACGGATCGCGCGCGACGCCCGCCGCCACAGGCGCCCCGGGCTCGACCCGGGGCCTCGCGCGGCGAGCCTCCCTGCGCGCCACCCGAGAATTCCGTGCAGCCCTCACCCCACAGGCGCCCCGGACCCGATCCGGGGCCTCGCCCGGCCCGCCCCCCGGCGCGCTGCCGGGGGCCGGGTCCGCGGTCAGCCCGGCGCGGGGTTCACCCCTCCGCCGGCTCCGCCGCCGCGCCGAAGGGCACGTTGCGCTTGCCGTAGCGGCGGACGCGGAC
>CAXGVP010000536.1:0-3424 GCA_964013055.1 uncultured Albimonas sp. | reverse complement strand
CCTTGAGCACCTCGGAGGTGGCGGCGACGGCGACGCGGATCGCCTCGTTGCGCACCGCGCGCACGGCGCCGTCCTCGGCCGCGCCGATCTGCTCCTCGGCCGCCTTCAGGCGGCGAGCGATCGAGACCTCGAGGTCCTTCTGCGCCTGCTTCGCAGCCTCCTCGGCCTCGGTGCGGGCGTGGGCGACGATGTCGGCGACCTGGCCCTCGACCTCTTTCTGCTTGCGCTCGTAGGACGCCAGCAGGGACTGGGCCTCCTCGCGCAGGCGGCGGGCCTCGTCGAGCTCTTCCTTGATGCGCAGGGCGCGCTTGTCGAGCGCCGCGGCGATCTTCTTGTGAACGCCGGTGTACCACAGCACGCCGATGAACAGGACGAAGGCGACGAAGACGACGAAATTCGAGTTATGCCACATGGATCAGCCCTCCACGCGCTTGGAGACGGCGGCGCTCAGCGCGGCCGGGTCGGCGGCGCCGGGGGCGACGGCCTCGGCCAGCGCCGTGGCGACGTCCTGGGCGACTTCCTTCACCGCGGCGGAGGCCTCGGCGCGGATCTCGTTGATGCGCACCTCGGACTCGGCGGTCTTGGCGGCGATCTCGGCGTCGGCCTTGGCGATCGCGGCGTCGACTTCCTTCTGGATCTCGGCCTTGGTCGCGTCGGCGATCGACTGCGCCTCGGCGCGGGCGTCCGACAGCGCCTTCTGCCAGGCGGCCTCGGCCTCCTCGGCGCGGCGCTTGAAGTCGGCGGCGCGGTCGAGGTCGTCCTCGACGGCGTCGTGACGCTCCTCGATGATCCCGCCGATCCGCGGCAGCACCACGCGGGTGAACATCAGGTAGAGGACGACCAGCGCCACCACCAGCCAGAAGATCTGGGAGGGGAAGGAGGCGAGGTCGAGCTGGGGAAGGCCGGCGGAGCCATGCTCGCCGCCGTGCTCGACGCCCTCCTCGATGCCGACGGCCTCGGTCGCGGCGTAGGCGGCGGAGATGAACAGACCCATCGGTCTCTCCCGGGCTCGGGCCCCGAGGGCGGCGCGCAATAGGCGCAGCCGCGCGGCGGGGCGGAAACTGGCGCCGCGCGGCCGGGGTGCATCCGGCCGCGCGGGATCTTCAGGGGAGCGCGCTCAGGCCGATGGGCTCAGGTCCCGGCGGCGGCGCGCTCCGGTCCCGATCACACCGCGAACAGCAGCAGCAGCGCGACGAGGAACGAGAAGATGCCGAGGGCCTCGGCGAAGGCCATGCCGACGAAGAGCATCGCCTGCTGCTCGCCCGCGGCGGCCGGGTTGCGCAGGGCGCCGGCCAGGTAGTTGCCGGCCACGTGGCCCACGCCGATGCCGGCGCCGCCCAGACCGATCGTGGCGAGGCCCGCGCCGATGTACTGGCCCATGTTCGCGATATCGCCTTCCATAGCTGGCTCCTTCGTGTCCTGGAAGTCGTTGGAGGTGACCGGGGGGCGACGTCGCCGCCCCGGCCGGTCGAAACTCAGTGCATGTGCAGCGCGTCGTTGAGGTACACGCAGGTGAGGATCGTGAAGATGTAGGCCTGCACGAACGCCACCAGCAGTTCGAGCGCGAACATGCCGGTCATCGCCCCGATGGGGATGATGCCTGCGATCCCGAGCGCCGGCACGAAGGCGGCGAACACCTTCAGCACCGCGTGGCCCGCCATCATGTTGCCCGCAAGTCGGACGGAATGGCTGAGCGGGCGCACGAAGTAGGAGATCAGCTCGATCAGGAACAGCACGCAGCGCAGCGCCACGGTCGGCGCGCTCTTCACCCAGAACAGGGTGATGAAGTGGGCGCCGTGCTTCACGAAGCCGATGATCGTGACCGAGATGAACACGGTCAGGGCGAGCACGCCGGTGACCGCGATATGCGAGGTCGTGGTGAACGACGCCGGGATCAGCCCCGCGACGTTCGAGATCATGATGAAGACGAACACGGTGAAGATGTAGGGGAAATACTTCGCCCCCTCTTCGCCGAGGATGTCGGCCACCATCTTGCGGATGAACATGTAGAGGCTCTCGGCCACCGACTGCATCCGACCGGGAACCAGCGTCGCGTTGCGCGTGGGCAGCGCGAACAGGGCGAAGGCGATCAGCACGCCGATCGCCAGCCACAGCGTCTGGTTGGTGACGGTGAACAGGCCAAGGTGCTCGTCCCCGAACAGGGGCTTCACCATGAACTGGTCCATCGGGTGGGCTTCGATGCCGCCCGAGCTCGCGCCGTCTGCTCCGCCTGCCACGTTCAGCGTCCCTCGTCCTGCGGCGCGCGCGCGCCTTCAGCCTCGTCTGAGCCCCGGCCGCCCTTCGCGGCCCGGGCCTGGTTCTTGCGCTGCAGCTCCTTGGCGGACTGCAGCATCACCTTGACCCCCGAGGCGAACCCCGCGAGGACGAAAACGATCATGAACAGGGGGCCCGTGCCGAACAGCTCGTCGAGCCCCCATCCGATCGCCAGTCCCACCGCGATTCCCGCGGTCAGGTCGATGACCATGCGCCACGCGAACTCGGCCCCTTCCCACCGTGCGACGTCGCGGCGAGGCCGCGCCTCGGCCTTGCGCCGGTCGCGGATCGCCCTGAGCTTCGCATCGATGTCCGAGAGGCTGGCCCCCTTCGGGTCGTGATCCGTCACGTCCGCCCCCAGTCGTGGCATTCGGCGGCGTTCGCCGCGCATCGCCGTCGTCCGGGTCCGGTGGATCCGGTCAAACCCTCAGCGGCCCCTCCTGCCGGTCCGTCGCGGCCCCTTGGCCAGTCGGGCGGACACTAGAAAGGGGGGGGGGGGGGGTCAAGCGGGGGGAAACCCCTCCCCGTCAGGGTCAGGTGTTTGCAAACAATGAAGAAAACCGCTGATGCGACCGCACGGCGCAGCGCTCGGGCGGCCCCTCCGCCGCGCCGGGCCCCGCCGCCGCGGGATTCGCCCTGCGCCAGGGGCCGCCCGGGGCGCCGCAGGCCGCGGGCGCGGGCGCCCGTCGCGGCGCCCGCAAGCGGCCTCGCGGACCCCGCCCGGCGGGCGCCTGCGGGGCCTTGCGGGGGGCCTCCGCGCCGCTGCTCCGGCCTCCGGGGAAAGATCTGGCCGCGCCCTGGATGCCCTCCGGCAGGAGGAGGTCGCGAAGGGGCGGCTTTCCTCTTCTGGGACGGCTCCGCCGGAAGCTCCGGGGCGCGGAGCTTCGGCCGCCGCGCCCGGGATCGGCGGCGCCGGGAGCGTCGTCCCTCACCGCTCGACGACGCGGCGATGAGGCGACGCGTGCCGGCGGCCTGCGGGCGTCGGCGGGCCGGCCGTGCCGGGCGAGGGCGGGAGAGGCGGCGGGCCGCTCGCTTCGCGAAAGCTCAGGCGGGCGTCCCGGGCTCGGTCGGCGCAAGCGGCGCGCGGCGGCCGCAGAGGCGGGCGCGCATCGCGGCGCAGGGGGGCTGGGGCGTCTCGGCGAAGCGATCG
>CAXGVP010000535.1:0-3428 GCA_964013055.1 uncultured Albimonas sp. | reverse complement strand
CGCGACCTGGACCCCTCGGGCGCCCGCACCCGCCCCAAGGGGCGCCCCGGGCTCGACCCGGGGCCTCTCCCCGACGCCCGCCCCCCGCGCGCGCACCCTGGATCCCTCGGGCGCCCACACCCGTCCCAAGGGGCGCCCCGGGCTCGACCCGGGGCCTCTCCCCCACTCGGGCCGCCTGCGCGGCGTGGATCGCTCGGGCATGCCCCCAGCCCCACGGCCGCCTCGGCGCCCCGCCTTCAACCGACCGGCGGCAGGGACGTCTTGCCTCGCGCCTGACCGGCCGGCAGGCCCGGTTGGTCCTTTCATCGTCCGGTTAACGCGATTATCAATCACGGTCGAACACGTCCGCCCCAGGCGCCGGAATCGGCCGCAGCGCGGACCCGAGAGGAGAGGAAACGTCATGGCCGAGGCCTATATCGTTGATCACTGCCGCACCCCGCGCGGCATCGGCAAGGTCGGCAAGGGCGCGCTGGCCGACATGCATCCCCAGCACCTGGGCGCCGCGGTCCTGTCCGCGCTGCGCGACCGCAACGACCTCGACACCTCCAAGGTCGACGACATCATCTGGGGCACCTCCAACCAGACCGGCACCCAGGGCGGCGATCTCGGCCGCATGTCGGCGCTCGACGCCGGCTACGACGTGCGCGCCTCGGGCGTGACGCTCGACCGCTTCTGCGGCTCGGGCCTGACCGTCGCGGCGCTCGGCGCCTCCACCGTCATGGCCGGCTGGCAGGACGTGGTCATCGCCGGCGGCTGCGAGATGATGTCCTACTCCTTCTCGCCCGAAGGCCGCCGCAAGGTCGGCCTCGACGGCGGCAACATGCGCCTGCGCGACCTGCACCCGCAGGTGGCCCAGGGCGTCTGCGCCGACGCCATCGCCTCGATCGAGGGCATCTCGCGCCGCGCCACCGAGGAGCTGGCCGTCGAGTCCCAGCGCCGCGCCGCCCAGTCGCTCGCCGACGGCCGGTTCGAGAAGTCGCTGGTCAAGGTCTACAAGGCCGACGGCACGCTGGCCCTCGACCATGAGGAATTCCCCCGCCCGCAGACCACGCTCGAGACGCTGGCGGCCCTGAAGCCCTCGTTCGAGGCGATGATGGACTTCCCGCTGGACGACACCGGCGCGACCCATGGCGAGCTGATCCGCCGCGCCTATCCCGACCTGAAGATCGATCACATCCACCACGCCGGCAACTCCTCGGGCGTCGTCGACGGCGCCGCGGCCATTCTCGTCGCCTCGAAGGAGGCCTGCGAGGCCAACGGCTGGAAGCCCCGCGCCAGGATCACCACCGCGGTGAACATCGGCGACAGCCCCGAGCTGATGCTCAACGCCCCCGTCCCCGCCGCCCGCAAGGCGCTGGAGCGGGCCGGCCTGACGCCCGACGACATCGACCTGTGGGAGGTCAACGAGGCCTTCGCCGTGGTCGCCGAGAAGTTCATCCGCGACTTCAAGCTCGACCGCGACAAGGTCAACGTCTGCGGCGGCTCGATCGCGCTGGGCCACCCGATCGGCGCCACCGGCGCGATCCTGATCGGCACCCTGATCGACGAGCTGGAGCGCCAGGACAAGCACCGCGGCCTGGTCACCATGTGCGCCGCCGGCGGCATGGCCCCCGCCCTGATCATCGAGCGTCTCTGATCCCCGGGCCGCGCGCCGCGCGGCCCCCCGGAGATCCCGGCGCGGCGCCCCCCGGGGCGCCGCGCCTTCCCGATCCGCCCCGCAGGCTCGCCAGTCCCGCCCCGAGCGCGATCAGCCCGATGCCCAGCGCCTGCCGCGGGCCCGGCGGCTCGGCGAAGATCAGCGCCCCCCACAGCGTCGCGAAGCCGAGATAGGCGGTGTCGAACATCCCCACCACCGGGGTCGGCGCCAGCCGGTAGGCCGTCGCCACCGCCGTCGCGATCACCGCCAGCGCCGCCCCCAGCGCGGCGGCCAGCGCCCAGTCCGCCGGCGCCAGCCGGGGCCAGGCCACGGCCGGGCCGCCCTCGCCCGGGCCCAGGATCGCCGACAGGCCCAGGCCCGCCGCCGCCACCGCCGCCAGGCACAGGTTGAGCGTCAGCGCCATCGCCCCCGCCGTCTCCTCCCGGCAGCGCCGCCAGGTCACGATGCCGGCCAGCGCATAGAACCCCGCCGCCGCCAGCGGCCACAGGATCGCGGGGCCGACCGCCCCCACCGGCCCGATCGCCAGCCCCGCCCCGGCCAGCGTCAGCCCCACCGCGGCCCAGCCGCGGGCGCCCACCGGCTCGCCCAGCAGCCCGCGCGCCATCAGCGCCATCCACGCGGGCGCGGTGTAGAAGCAGGCCGCCGCCAGCGCGAACGAGATCTGCGAGAGCCCGGCGTAGTAGCACAGCCACATCCCCGTCAGGCACAGGCTGCGCGCCCAGACCCAGCCCGGCCGGACCAGCCGCACCCCCCGCCGGCCCCGGGTCGCCAGCAGCCACCCCGCCAGCAGCGCCGCCGCCGCCGCCGAGCGCAGCGCCACCAGCTGCGCCAGCCCGAAGCGCTCGCCCGCCGCCTTCACCGCCGCGTCCGAGATCGACAGCAGCAGCGCGGCGACGAGGATCGAGGCGATCCCCCGCCGGCGGTCGTCGGTCCAGAAAGCCGTATCGCCAATCCATGCCATGAAGGATGGAAAGCGCAGATCCGTTCCCGCATAAAATGACGGATCCGCCGGAATTCATGAGGCCGAGGAATGGATCGCCTGCCGCCTCTCTCCCGCCTGCCCGCCTTCGAGGCCGCCGCGCGCCACGAAAGCTTCTCACGCGCGGCGGAGGAGCTGGGCCTGACCCAGGCCGCCGTCACCAAGCAGATCGCGGCGCTGGAGGCGGACCTCGGCCAGCCGCTGTTCGAGCGGCGCAACCGCGCGGTCTTCCTCACCGAGGCCGGGCGGGCCTATGCGCGCACGGTCTCGGCCGCGCTGGCCGACATCGCGGCCGAGACCGCCCGCCTGCGCGGCGCCCGCGCGCCCGGCGGGCTGGTGCTGCATTGTCAGCTCTGCGAGGCGTTCTACTGGCTGATGCCCCGCCTCTCGCGCTTTCACGAGCGTCACCCCGCCATCGAGGTCCGGGTGGTCAGCGCCATGGCCCCCCTCACCCAGGCGCCCGAGCCCTTCGACGTGGCGATCCAGACCACCGGCCGGCCCTCCGGCTCGGCGCGGCTGGCCTTCACCGCGGCCGACGAGGTGTTCCCGGTGGCCGCCCCCGGCCTCGTCGCGCCGCCGCTGCGGCCGGAGGCGCTGGCCTGGCTGCCGCTGCTATCGCACCGGGTTCTGCCGCAGGACTGGATGGACTGGCCCGACTGGTTCGCGGCCCTCGGCCGGCCGTCGCCGCGGCCTGCCCGGATCCGCGCGTTCGACAGCTTCCCGCTGGTCCTGCAGGCCGCCGTCGCCGGGCGCGGCGTGGCGCTCGGCTGGGGCCGCACGGTCGAGGGGCTG
>CAXGVP010000534.1:0-3448 GCA_964013055.1 uncultured Albimonas sp. | reverse complement strand
TGGTCGGGGCCAGCAACCAGACCGTCGCCGACATCGGGACGAGCAACAACTCGCCCACGATCCGCGTCGATTTCACCGACAACCTGGTGGTCAACGCGGTGGGCGTGGACCTCTACGTCTATGTGCCGGGCGAGGTCTACGCCGTCGGGGTCTCGTCGACGCCGGGCTTCGACGCCGGCGCCTGGTCGACGTTCAGCGTCACCCAGCCGACGTCGGTGGGGTTCCTCGACGTCTCGCCCTCCAATCCGTTCGGCTTCAACAGCTTTTCCATCCTGATCGCGGTCGAGCTCGACAGCCTCGGCGTGGCCCCGGGGGCCGAGCTCTCCTCGATCTACCTGAGCCGCGGCGACATCGAGGGCGCGATCTACGGCGTGGGGGCGGCCAACAGCCGCTCGGTCGGCTCGGCCGTGCCGCTGCCCGCCACGGCCTGGCTTCTGGGGGCGGCCGTGGCTGGGCTCGCGGCCGCGCGCCGGCGCGACTGACGCCAGGTCCCGCGGGGCGGCCGGTTCCGGGGCCCATTGGTCTGGTCCCGGGGGGCGCCGGGAGACGGCGCGGCCCCACGCGCCGCCGCCCGGCGCTTGCCGGCCGCGGGGCCTGCGCGTAAGTCTGCCGCGTCCCGATCCGGCCGGAGGCGTCATGCTCTACCACCAGGTCACGCCGAACCCGGCGACCGACCAGATCGTCTTCGTCCACATCCGCAAGACCGCGGGCACCGCGCTCGCGGCGGTGCTGATGCAGGGGCTGGGGGCGCATCCGCCGATGCGCACGCCCTGGGGCTCGGCCGAGCGGGCCGAGTCGGGGCTGCTGGCGATCCACGGGCCGCTGCGCCGGGCGGCGATCAACCTGGGCGAGGACCTCGCGATCCTGGGCCGGCGGCTGACGGGCCGGCCGGTGCACCTGGTCGAGGACCAGCCCTTCTACGGCGCCCACATGATCCTGGGCCAGGAACCGCCGAGCCCGCGCCCGCGCCACTACATCACCATCCTGCGCGACCCGGCGGAGCGGTTCCTCTCGGACCACGCCTTCATGCGCGGGAAGCGCGACCGGGCGCGCTCGGACTGCCTCGAGCACCGGCTCTACGACCTCGAGCTGCCCGAGTTCGTCGAGGCGATCGAGGCGCGCCCCGAGGTCTACCAGCACGACTACCAGTGCCGGCAGCTCGCCGACGGCCGCCCCGACCTCGAGGCGGCTCGCCGGGCGGTGGACGAGCGGCTGTGGCTCGCCGCCACGCTGCCGCAGATCGACCGGTTCGTGGAGCGGATCGGCGAGAAGCTGGGGCTGGCCTTTCCGCCGCTGGGTCATGTGCGGCGCACCAGGGGCAAGCCGGGGCTCGAGAGCCTGGACCCCGCGCTGGTCGCCCGGATCCGGGCGCTCAATCCCGGCGATGCCGCGCTGACGGCCCATGTGGCGCGCGCGTTCACGGCCCTGTGACCGCCCTGCGGGCGGGGTTCGGCTCTCGCGCCGGGCGCCGCGGGGTCCGCCCCGCTTGTGGAGTCTTGCATATTGAGGCTATAGCCCCACGCACCCGGGCGCGATGACCGCGCCCCGCTCACCCCCCGGAGGACGACCGGCACTCCTCATGAACGTCATCAAGGACACCCAGGCGCTGGCTGAGTTCTGCAGCCGCTGCGCCCAGCACCCCTACGTCACCGTCGACACCGAGTTCCTGCGCGAACGCACCTACTGGCCTCAGCTGTGCCTGGTGCAGGTCGCCTATCCGGGCGAGGGCGAGGAGACGGCCGCCATCATCGACCCGATCGGCACGGACCTGGACCTCGGTCCGCTGTTCGAGCTGATGCGGGACACCTCCGTCGTGAAGGTGTTCCATGCCGCCCGCCAGGATCTGGAGATCTTCTGGAAGCTGGGCGACCTGATCCCCGAGCCGCTGTTCGACACCCAGGTGGCGGCGATGGTCTGCGGCTATGGCGACCAGGTCGGCTACGAGACCCTGGTGCGCAAGATCTGCAAGCAGGGCCTCGACAAGAGCTCGCGCTTCACCGACTGGGCCGCGCGGCCGCTGTCGGAGAAGCAGCTCAACTACGCGATCGCCGACGTCACCCACCTGCGCCGCATCTACGAGCACCTCGACCAGGAGCTTCGCGATTCGGGCCGCGGGCCCTGGGTGGGCGAGGAGATGGCGGTGCTCACCGACCCCGCCACCTACCGCAACGAGCCGACGGAGGCGTGGAAGCGCCTCAAGACCCGCTCGTCCTCGCCCCGGTTCCTCGCCGTCGCCGCGGCGCTCGCCGAGTGGCGCGAGACCCGCGCGCAGGAGCGCGACGTGCCCCGCTCGCGCCTGATGAAGGACGACGCGCTGCTCGAGATCGCCTCGGCGCGTCCGACCTCGATGGACGAGCTGCAGCGCTCGCGCTTCCTGCAGCGGGAAGCTCGCAAGGGCGACGTCGCCAAGGAGATCCTGGCCGCCGTCGCCCGGGGCCTGGAGACGCCCGAGGAGGACACCCCCGAGCGGGAGGCGCCCAAGGCCACGCGCAAGGGCTCCGAGGCGCTGATCGACCTGCTGAAGGTGCTGCTGAAAAGCCGGGCCGAGGACCTGGGGGTGGCGCCGAAGCTGCTGGCCTCGTCCGAGGATCTGAACCTGATCGCGGCCGAGGACGAGCCGGACGTGGCGGCCCTGTCGGGCTGGCGGCGCAAGGCGTTCGGGGAGCTGGCCCTGCAGCTCAAGCGCGGCGAGATCGCGCTGAGCGCCAACGGCACGGACATCGAGATCGTCGAGTTCGACGACTGACGGACGGGTCCCCGACGGGGATCGGCGGGCGGGCGGCGCGGGCGAAGGTCCGCGCCGCCCGCCGGCGTTTCGGGCCCGGCTCGGGCGGCCCTCGCGTCGGCTGCGCCTCCGCATCGCCCCGCCCGGCCGTCCCCCTTGCGGCCGCCCGTGGCGGGCGCCGCGCCCGGCTGCTGGAGGTCGGGCGCGAGGGGCCGGGGGCAGGGGGCTCGACGCGCCAGGGACAGGACACGCGAGCGGTCCGGACCGAGACGTGACCGGGCCGCGTGGGGCCGGGCGCGCCCGTGGGCCGGGGCTTCGACGCGCCGAGGGCGATCGGGAGAGTTCCGGGACGCGTGCGGTCCAGCCCGAGACAGGGTCGGACCGCGGGGGCCCGGGGCGCGCGGGGGCGGGGGCTTGGCGCGCAAAGGGCCGGACGCGCGTGGTCCTGGACGCGATGGGGCCGCCCCTCGTGCGCCCGAGAACGCACGAGGGGCCGGGGGCGCGAGGCGCGCCGCCGGCTTACGGGCTGAGGCGCGGCGGCGCCTGCGGGGGCGTGGAGGTGGGGCGCGCCTCGGTGTCGCGGGTGGGCGCGACCGGGGAGAACACCGCCTGCGGGCGCGGACCGGTGGTCTGCGTGGCCTCGGGCGCGGCGACCGTGATCCGCAGCGCCGCGGCGCCGCCGCTCGCATAGACGCGCACCCCCTGCGCCGCGGCCAGGTCGGC
>CAXGVP010000533.1:0-3451 GCA_964013055.1 uncultured Albimonas sp. | reverse complement strand
CGCCTGGGGGACGGGCGATTCCATCGCCTACAACGGCCAGATCGCCACCAACCTGGTGCAGAGCCAGGCGCTGACCGAGGTGACCGACAGCGACATCGCCACCACCGGCGCGGGCGCGCTGGGCAACGTCGACGTCTCGGCCACCAACGCGGCCACCCTGGACGCGACGCTGGCCCCCTCGACCAGCACCGGCGACACGGCGGTGTCGGTGACGCTGGCCTTCAATACCCTGGGCTGGGAGTCGTCCAACGTCCTGTTCAACCTCGTCGAGGCGGTGCTGACCGATCCGCTGATCTCCGAGGAGCTGCTGGACGGGCTGACCTATTCCTCCGCCACGGCGCGGGTGACCGACACCGACATCGAGGCGACGGGCGCGGTCTCGGTCACCGCGGATTCGGACGAGCTGCTGAACGCGACGCTGTCGAACTCCACCGTCTCGGCCGCCTCGGCGCTGAAGGGGGCGGGGGGCAAGTCGATCGGCTTCGCCATCGCCTCGAACAAGATCGCCGGCCAGGCGACGGCGGAGATCGACAATTCCGGCGCCGCGCCGGGGACCGAGGTGTCGGGCGCGCTGGGCGTCTCGGTCGTGGCGCGCGACGACATCCGCGCCTTCGCCAACACCAAGCTCACGTCGGAGAGCTCGACCTCCAACGACGGCGGCGCGGCGGTGTTCCAGGAGACGCTCAACGACCTGACGCCGGCCGACTGGGTGGCCACCGACGATCCGCAGTCGGTGTTCCTCCAGCACGGGCAGCTGGTGCGTCTCGCGGACGACTTCTCGGGCGACGGCACGGGGGGCAAGGTCTACGTCTGGCTGGGCGACGACGACGTCGAGACCGACCTCGCGGCGGCCGACTACACCGACCTGAACTTCTGGAAGGAGTTCGCGCTCTCGTCGATCATTCCGACCGGCTACAACGTGACGGACTCGGATTCCATCGGCGCGGCCGGGCTGCTCGTCTACAACGAGCTGCGCGGCGGCGCGACGGCGCGCATCGTCGAGGCGGACGTGGACGCCTCCGCCGGCGCGATCCTGGTCGAGGCGGTCGAGAACGCGCGGATGGAAGCGCACACCGACTCCGTCGCCTCCTCCTCCGGCGGCAGCGCTCTGGGCGACGGCAAGTCCATCGCCGTCAACGGCGTGATCGCCACCAACCTGCTGCTGGCCACCGCCGAGGCCACGGTGATCGACAGCGATCTCGAGGCTGCGGGCGGCGCCGTGGGCGACATCTCGGTCCTCGCCTCCAACACCGGCGAGCTGGTCGCCGAGACCAAGGCCGACACCGCCACCGGCGACACCGGCGTGGGCGTGGTGATGGCCTTCAACAGCGCCGGCTGGTCGCCGACCTCGCGCTACCTGCTGGTGCTCGAGGCGCTGATCGGCTCGCCCGAGATCTCGGACGCCGAGTTCACCGACAGCTTCGCGGGCGAGCAGCCGGTCTCCGCCGCCGCGCGGGTGATCAACTCCGACCTCGACGCCACCGGCTCGGTCCGGGTCGAGGCGACCAACACCTCGCTGATCGACGCCGACACCTCCGGCGACACGACCTCTTCGGCCAGCGCGCTGAAGGGCGCCTCGGGCAAGGCCTTCGGCGGCGTGATCGCCTACAACCGCGTCTCCTCCGAAAGCCGCGCCATCGTCGACGTCGCCGACTGGCGCGAGGGCGACGGCACGCGCTGGGCGCGCACCGGCGACCGCTACGAGACCGCGGGCGGCTTGGTCTTCGAGCTGACGGGAGAGGATCAGCGCGTCGACTTCGACGACGCGCTCGACTCCGACTGGACCCAGGTCATCGGCGGCTTCGCGGCGCGCAACGACGTCGACGGCGACCAGGGCGTGACCGTCTCGGCCACCGACGCGGCCACCCTGCAGGCCGACAACACCATGGAGGCGATCACAACCGTCTCCAACGACGGCGGCATCTCGACGGGGCTCAGCGCGCTCGACGGTCTCGCCAACGAATACCAGTTCACCCAGAACTCGGGCGAGCGGCAGGTGCGCTTCGGCCAGAAGGCGCTGGACGCGGGCGGCACGACCGACCCCGAGGACGACCAGCTCTACGTCTTAGTGGGCGAGGATCCCAACGACGACACGGACGACATCGACGGCTATGTGACCGTCGACTTCGCGACCACCGACTTCTCCGACGAGACGCTGTGGAAGGCCATCGATCCTCTTGATCTGGCAGGGATCTTCGGGATCCTCAACGACATCGGCCTGAACTTCAACATCTCCGAGAGCAACGCCACCGCGGTGGGCGGGCTGATCGCGCTGAACGACCTGCGCGCCAAGACCGACGCCATCGTCGGGCGCACGGACGTGGACACGACCGACGGCTCGATCGCGGTGACGGCGAGCGAGACGGCGCATATCGCCTCGGCCAACACCGGCATCGTGGCCGCCGACGGCGGCTCGGTCTTCGCGGCGGGCGAGGAGACCTCGGCGGTCTTCGCGGTCAACGCGCTGATCGCCACCAACACCGTGCTCGCCGAGGCCCGCGCCGTCGCCCGCGACGCGGACCTGACCGCGCGCGACGCCGTGGGCGGGATCGACGGCGGCGACATCACCGTCTCGGCCGACAATTCCGGGACCATCGAGGCCGACACCGAGATGTCGACCCGCGTGCAGGGCGGCGGCGGCAATACCGTCGGCATCGGCGTGGCGCTCGCCTTCAACTCGGTGGGCGTCGAGCCGCAGAACTTCCTGTTCAACACCGTCGACGCGCTGCTGGGCACTTCCATCGGCGACGTCGACCGGGTGCGCGCCTACGCGGCCGTCGAGGGCGGCTCGGCCGTCGCCGCCGACGACATCGCGGTGACCGCGACCAACGCCGGGATCATCACCGCCGAGGTCGAGAACACGGTGATCGTCAGCTCGATCTCCATCGGCTCGGACGAGGACGAGAAGGCGATCTCCGTCGCGCCCATCGTGACGCTGAACCGCGTCGCCTCCGGCGCGGTCGCCAACGTGGTCGAGGCGGACGACCTGCGCTCGACCGGCGGCTCGATCACCGTCGAGGCCTCCGACACCGCCGGGATCCGGGCCGAGGTGCTGGCGGCCTCGCTGTCGGTCTCGGTCAACATCGGCTCGGGCAAGTCGCTGAGCGTGGCCATCGCGGCCTCCATCGCGCGCAACCAGATCGACTCGATCGTGGACGCCGCGATCATCGGCACGGGGACGGACGCTTCGCCGGTCTCGGCGGTGGCGGGCGGGGTCTCGGTGCTGGCCTCCCAGAACGCCACGATCGAGGCGATCGTGCGCGCGGTCGCGGCCTCGGTCGCGGTGGGCGGCGGCGGCGCCTTCGGAGCCTCGGGCGGGGGCGCGGTCTCGGCCAACTCGATCCAGGGCTCGACCACGGCGCGGCTGATCGACAGCGTCGTGCAGGCGGGCGCGGTGACGTTGGATGCGACCTCGACGTCCGCCATCGACGCCGACGTGCTGGCGGCCGCG
>CAXGVP010000532.1:0-3451 GCA_964013055.1 uncultured Albimonas sp. | reverse complement strand
GGGCCCAGCCGGTCGAGGCGCACGCCGGTGGTGTCGCCGTCGGCGGTGAGCGTCAGCTCCTGGCCCTGCACGGCCGCGGCGATCTCCAGCGTCGCCTCGCCGATGTCGGCCGGCGCGGTGGCGAGGCCCGCCAGCGACAGGGCGCCGGAGGCGGAGAAATCCTCGGGCACGCCCTTCAGCGCGCCGTCGAAGGCGATGCGCTCGAAGTCCACGCCCTCGGCCACGTCCGACATCACCGCGCCGGCGACGAGGTTGAGGTCGAAGTCCATCTCCCCGCTGTCGCGGGTATAGGTGCCCACGGCGGAGGCCTGGATGGAGGGCGATTGGAACGACCCCGTCTCGATCCGCACCACGCCGTCGTCGTCCTCGCGCACGGCGAGGTCCAGCTCCGCCCGATCCCCCAGCGCGGTGCGCGCCTGCTCGGAAAGCTCGGGCCCCGGGACCAGCGCCAGCTGCGCGTCGACCGAGACCGGGGCCTGGGCGTCGACCACGGCCGAGCCGTCGACGCGGATCACCTCGTCGACCTCGGCGGCCAGCGTCAGGTTCCAGTCGACCAGGGGGCCGGAGGCGTCGACGTTGACGAAGCTCGCGGACGTGTTGGGAAGCCCCCCCATCACCGCCACCAGCCCGCCCGGCGCCTCCTGCGCGTTCAGCGCCAGCTTCAGGCTCTCGTCCGAGAAGTCGCGGACGTATTCCAGGTCGATGGTCCCCTCGACCGCGTCGGTGCGCTGGATGTCGAGCTTGAGGGACTGGATGTCGCCCTCGTCGCGGAACGAGCCAGTCGCCTCGAAGCTCAGGGACTGCGGGGCGAAGACCCCCTCGGCCACATAGGCGTTCACCAGCCGGATCGCCTCGACCCGCACCGTGATCGGGGAGCGGGGCCAGGCGAAGGGGTCGAAGCCGGCCTGGTCGATCTCCGAATCCTCGACCACCTCGACCTCGGGCGGGGTCGGGGCGCGCAGGATCCGCATGCCGGTCATGGCGATGTCGGTGATCTCGACCTCGCCGCGCAGGATGCGGCGGGCGTTCCAGCTGAGCTGGGCCGATTCCGCCTCGAACCACACGCCCTCGCCGTCGGCGATCTTGATGCCGGCGAGCACGGTCTGCCCGTCGTCGTTTTCCTGCACGCCCTCGGCGGTGATCTCGAACTCCCCCTCCACCGAGATCTGGGAGAGGACGAACTGCACGAGGGAGTTCTGCAGGCCGAGCAGCGAGAACTGGGCCGCAGCCGGGCTCGCCGTCAGCAGCGCGCCGGCGAGCGCCAGCGGGCCGAGGAGGGTGAGAAGGGCACGCTGCATCAGTAGGCCTGTCCGATCGAGAAGTAGAAGCCGAAGGCGTCGTCCACCTTGCGCCCGTTCAGCGGGAAGGCGAGGTCGAAGCGGATCGGCCCGACGGGGGAGTAGTAGCGCCCGCCGAAGCCGGCCGCGTACTGCACGCCGTCGGAGAAGTCGGGGGCCACCGCCTTGGAGACCGAGCCCGCGTCCACGAAGGCCACCACGCCGAAGTCGCCGTAGACCCGCGCGCGCGCCTCGAGCGAGAGCTCGGCGACCGAGCGTCCGCCGGTGGGGTCGTTGTTGGCGTCGAGCGGCCCGATCATCTGGTCGCCATAGCCGCGCACCGAGCCGCCGCCGCCCGAGTAGAGCCGCTTGGTCAGCGGCACGTCGTTGAGCTTCTCGGCGAAGATCGAGCCCAGCCGCCCCCGGCTGGCGAGCACATAGGCATGCTCGTCGTCGAGCGGCAGGTAGCCCGAGACGATGGTCTCGGCGCGCAGGAACTGGGAATCGCCGCGGTCACGCATGGCGTAGTAGGGCGTGCCGTAGAAGGCCGCGCGGATGCCCTCGGTCGGGTTCAGCAGGTCGTTCGAGCCGTCGTAGCGCACGAAGGCGGGCACGCCGACGAGGAACACGTCCTCGGTGTAGAACTGGTCGTTGATGCGCGAATATTCCAGCAGCCCGCCGCCGCCGTAGGTCCAGTAGCGGCCCTGCTCGCGCTCGAGGCCCACGCTCAGCGTCGCGCCGGTCTCGTCGTAGGCGTTGTCCTCGATGTTGCGCGCCTGGGCGAAGCCGGTCAGCGTCTGCCGGCGGCGCAGGAACTGGGGCTTGCGCCCCTCCAGCGTCAGGCTCTGCTCGCTCGCGCCCAGCACGCCGGTCAGGTCGATGCGCTCGCCCCGCCCGAACAGGTTGCGCTGGGTGTAGCCGCCGCGGACCTCGGGCCCGCTGTCGGTGTTGAAGCGCAGGCCGGCGGTGGCGGTGTTGCGCGGCCCCTCGGTCACGTCGACCAGGATCGGCACGGCGTCGCCCTGCAGCTCGCTGGGCGGCTCGTCGGGCACCTGGACGACGACCGTGTCGAACAGCTCGGTCTGCATCAGGTCGGACTGATAGGCGCGCAGGTCGCGCCGGTCCACGGGCCGGCCGTGGCGGAAGTCGCGATAGCCGCGGATGTGCTGGGGGACCACGTTCTCGGTCCCCGAGACCTCGATCTCGCCGTACTCGGCATAGGGGCCGGGGGCGATCGAGGTCTCGATCTCGATCGTCGCGGCCTCCATGTCGGCGATGGCGCGCCGGCCCTCCAGCTTCGCCCAGGGACGGCCGTTGTTGAGCAGCGCGGCCAGCGCCTGGCTCTCGGCATCCAGGATCTCGCCCGCGTCGGCGCGCCGGCCGACGGGCGATCCCGCCTGCTCGGGCGTCATCAGGTCGAGCTTGCGCCGCCGCGACGGGTCGCCGAGCACCACGAACTCGTGCCGGATCAGGCGGAAGGCGGGGCCCGGGTCGATGATCACCCGGGCGATGGCGTTCTGGCGGGGGGCCTCTTCCTCCTCGACCGTCTCCTCGGCAGGGGTCTCCGCGTCGGAGGACCCGAACAGCTCGGAGAAGGTGTAGGAGGCGCGGCCCTTGCCCTCGTTGGGGTCCTTCGGCTCGGCCGGGTCGTCGGGCAGCTGCTCGACCTCCACCGTCACCTCGGGGCGGTAGTAGCCGAAGCTGCGAAGGATCTTCTTGGTGGCCTCGACGTCCTGCTCGGCGCGCCGGCGCAGGATCGCGACCGAGGGCGCGCCGTCGTCCTGGCGGCGATAGAGCGAGAGCGATTCCTCCAGCGCCGAGGTCGCCTCGTCGCGGGGCGAGCCCTGGATCTCGACCTCATAGTCGACGCTGCCCTGGGGGGCGGCGAACTCGACGGGGGGGAAGTCTCCCTTGCGCTCGCCGAACAGGCCGCAGCCGGCGAGCGCGACGGAAAGGGCGAGGACGGCGCAGGCGGTCGTGCGGCGCGCGAGGGTCGGGCCGGCGGCGCCGGCGGACGGACGGATCATGCGCGGATTTTCACCCCGTTTGCGGCGGATCGGTACGGACGCGGACCCACGATGCGCGGGGCGGGCCCGCGGTGCAAGGCACGTGGACGTCAGCAGGGCGCCGGACGCGCCGTCACCGCCCCTGGCGGGCGCGGGCCGCAGGCGGCC
>CAXGVP010000531.1:0-3465 GCA_964013055.1 uncultured Albimonas sp. | reverse complement strand
GGCCGCCGCCCCGCCGCGACCAACGTCGACCGCGGCTTCGAGCTGATCGAGCGCGAGAGCACCCGGCGCGGCTGAAACCCGCCCGGCCGCTGCCGGACCTGTCGCTGCCGGACCTGTCGCGCCGCTCCGGGGCCCGCCCCGCCGCGATCGCTCCGCCATTCCCGCCCGGGCCTGACCCAAGCCGTCCCGCAGCGGCCGCCCCGTGCCTCGATCCGCCCCGCCCCGAGCCTCTGCGTGCCCGTGGCCGCCCCGCGCCCCCGGCCGCTCCCCCCCTGCGAGGGCCGGTCCTGGCGCCGGGGGCGCCGCGACCGGGGCCAGCCCCCGGCGCCGGTCCCCTTGATGTCCGCCGCTCCGACCGTCGGCGCGCGCCTCGCCCGGTCGCCCTGCGGGCCGACCTTCGCCTCGCGCCTCCCTGATGCGGCCTGACGCAAGGACTTGCCCCGCGCCGGCCCCGCCTCCAGACTTGCCGGCAGACAAGGGAGGAGAACCCGATGACCCGCAGGACGCAGATCCTGGCCGACGACCTCTGCTTCGGCGAGGGACCGCGCTGGCACGAGGGGCGGCTCTGGCTGTCGGACATGCACGACCACAAGGTGCTGGCGATCGCGCCCGACGGGACAAGGGAGGTGATGCTGGAGCTCGAGGACCGCCCCAGCGGCCTCGGCTGGCTGCCCGACGGCGACCTGCTGGTGGTGGCGATGACCTCCCGCCGGCTGCTGCGGGTGCGGGGGGAAAGGGTCTCGGTCCACGCCGACCTGTGGGACCTCGCCGATTTCCACTGCAACGACCTGATCGTGACCGGGGACGGGACCGCCTTCGTCGGCAACTTCGGCTTCGACCTCGACGCCATGCTGCGCGGCGAGGCCGAGCCCGCCGCCACCCCCCTGATCCGCGTCTCCCCCGACGGCGCGGCCGAGCGGGTGGGCGAGCCCCTGCGCTTTCCCAACGGCATGGCCATCACCCCCGACGGCAAGACCCTGATCGTCGGAGAGACCCAGGGCGGCCGCCTCTCCGCCTTTGACCTCGGGCCCGGCGGGACGCTCTCGTCCTTCCGCACCTGGGCCGCGCCGCCCGACCTGCGCCCCGACGGCATCTGCCTGGACGCCGAGGGGGCGGTCTGGGTCGCCTCGCCCCGCCGCGGCGCCTGCGTGCGGGTGGCCGAGGGGGGCGCGGTGCTCGACGAGATCCCGGTCGAGACCGAGGCCTATGCCTGCATGCTCGGCGGCGAGGACGGCCGCACCCTGCACATCCTGACCGCGCACAGCCACGACCGCGAGCAGACGCGCCGCCGCCGCTCCGGCCGGGTCGAGACCGTGCGCGTCGACGCCCCCCGCGCGGGCCTGCCCTGAGGCCCCCCAGGCGCCGCCCGCGCCCCTCGCCGTCGCCGCCCTCCCCCCGATCCGATCGCCTCGGCGACGGGGTCGGCGGGCGGGCGTCCCGGCCGCGCAGCGGACGGCAGAGCCGCCCCGCCGGCCCGCCCCGCAACCCCGCGCTTGTTTTTCCAAGACGACCGGTCTAATCCGTCTCCAAAGCCCATCAGGGAAGGAGACCCCATGTTCGACGCCATCCTCATCGACAAGGCCGACGACGCCCAGACCGTGAGCCTCACGCAGCTCGACGACGCGGCCCTGCCCGAGGGCGACGTGACGGTCCGCATCGCCGCCTCGACCCTGAACTACAAGGACGCGCTGGCGATCACCGGCAAGAGCCCGGTGGTCCGCAAGTTCCCCATGGTCCCCGGCATCGACTTCTCGGGCGTGGTCGAGGCCTCCGATTCCCCCGACTGGAAGCCCGGCGACCGCGTGGTGCTCAACGGCTGGGGCGTGGGCGAGACCCACTGGGGCGGCCTCGCCGGCAAGGCCCGCGTGAAGGCCGAGTGGCTGGTCCCCCTCCCCGAGGCCTTCTCGATGCGCCAGGCGATGGCCATCGGCACCGCCGGCTACACCTCGATGCTCTGCGTGATGGCGCTCGAGCGCCAGGGCGTGACCGCCGACAAGGGCCCGATCCTGGTCACCGGCGCCGCCGGCGGCGTCGGCTCGGTCGCCGTCGCCCTGCTGGCGAAGCTCGGCCACGAGGTCCACGCCGTCACCGGCCGCCCCGAGGAGGCCGACTACCTCAAGGCCCTGGGCGCGACCGAGATCCTCGACCGCTCCGAGTTCTCCGAGAAGGGCCGCCCGCTGGGCAAGGAGCGCTTCGCCGGCGCCGTCGACGTGGCCGGCGGCCAGGTGCTCGCCAACGTGCTCTCGATGATCCGCTACCGCGGCGCGGTCGCGGCCTGCGGGCTCGCCGCCGGCATGGGCCTGCCGGCCACCGTCGCCCCCTTCATCCTGCGCAACGTGACGCTCGCCGGCGTCGACTCGGTGATGTGCCCGAAGCCCGACCGGATCGAGGCCTGGACCCGCCTCGCCGCCGATCTCGACGCCGGCCTGCTCGAGTCCATGACCCACGAGGTCCCGCTCGCCGAGGCGATCCCCACCTGCGAGCGTCTCCTCGCCGGCCAGGTGCGCGGCCGCGCCGTGGTGCCGATCGACCCCTCGATCGCCTGAGCCGAGCCGAGCCGAGCCAAGCCAGCCCTCCCGCCCCGGCCCTCGCGCCGGGGCGGCCCCCGACCTCACGACGCCCCCGGCGCCGCCGACCCCAGGACCCAGCTCCATGACCGCCGACCTGCCCGTCAGCCGCTTCCCCGTCCCCTCCCTCGCCGAGATGCCCGACGACATCCGCGAGCGGATCGAGGCCGTCCAGGAGAAGTCCGGCTTCATCCCCAACGTGTTCCTCGCCTTCGCCCACCGGCCCGACGAGTTCCGCGCCTTCTTCGCCTACCACGACGCGCTGATGGACAAGCCCGGCAACCTCACCAAGGCCGAGCGAGAGATGATCGTCGTCGCCACCTCCAACGTGAACCAGTGCCAGTACTGCGTGATCGCCCACGGCGCGATCCTGCGGATCCGCGCCAAGGACCCGCTGATCGCGGACCAGGTCGCGATCAACTACCGCAAGGCCGACATCACCCCGCGCCAGAAGGCGATGCTAGACTTCGCCATGAAGGTCTCGCAGGAGGCGCAGGCCGTCGGCGAGGCGGACTTCGAGACCCTCAAGTCCCACGGCTTCGACGAGGAGGACATCTGGGACATCACCGGCATCGCCGCCTTCTTCGCGATGTCGAACCGGGTGGCCAACGTCTCGGGGATGCGCCCGAACCCCGAGTTCTACGCCATGGGCCGCGGCTGAGGGGACCCGACATGCTGCTCGACTGGATCTCCTACCTGCGCGAGGGCCGCCGCGCCGGCGCGAAGCTCGCCAAGGCCAATCCCAAGATGGTCGAGGGCTTCCAGGCCCTCTCGGCTGGGCAGAACGGCAACGGCGCGCTCGACGCCCGCACGCGCGAGCTGATCGCGCTGGCGGTCGCGGTGACCACCCGCTGCGACACCTGCATCGCGGTCCACGCCGACCGCGCCCGCCAGGCCG
>CAXGVP010000530.1:0-3474 GCA_964013055.1 uncultured Albimonas sp. | reverse complement strand
CGGCGCGGGCCAGAAGGGCGGGCCAGTCCAGGTCCTCGCCGGTCGCCAGGGGGCGCAGGCCGTTCAGGCGCTGGCGGAAGGCGTCGGCGGCCTCGCCGGGCGGCAGGGCCTCGGCGACCGCGGCCAGCTTGGCCATAAGCTGGGCCGGGCTCTCGGCGGGACGGCGCAGCTGACGGAGCAGGTCTTCCGCCGGGCCGTCCAGCTGCGAGGCGGCGCCCGACCAGCCGCGTTCCATCACCTCCCGCACCATGCGGTCGCCGATTTCCCGCGGCCAGGGCATCAGCGGGGAGGTCAGCAGGCCGGCCAGAGCGACCGCCGCGCCGGGGCTTCGCAGCACGTGCAGAAGGGCGGTCATCGCCTCTCCGGCCGCGTCGCGGGTGGCCGGCGTCTCCGGCGCGCCGGACAGCGGGATGCCGGCCTCCGACAGCCGGTCGGCGAGACGCCCCAGCCAGGGCCCGTCGGCGGGCGCCAGCAGGCCGATGTCGCGAGGGCGGTCCACCGTGCCGTCGTCCAGCATCCGGGCGATCATCGCGGCGGCGAAATCCGCCTCTTCGACCGGGCCGCGCTGGCCGTAGACCTGCACGCCGGCGTCCCTCGCGACCGGCGCCGCGCCTCCCTCCGCAAGGCCGCGCTGAAGGCGCCCCAGCGCGCCGTGGACCTCGCCTGTCAGGCTCGGTCGCCGGGCGGCCTGGGCACGGCGGATCTCCTCTGCGGCCAGGCCGTGATGGTCGGCAAGGCGCTCCGCCAGCGCGGTCTCGATCGGATCAGCGAAGGCGCAGGCGCCGGGATCCAGCAAAGGCAGGGGCTCGAGCGCATCCCCCGCCTCGCAGCGAAGCGCATGCGCCACCGGCGCCAGATCCTCGGGCAACGCGCCGTCCAATTCTCGCCAGAGGGCCCGCAGCGCCCCCAGATGGGTGCGCGCTCGGCCCTCGGGCATCGCCTCGACGTCGATCTCCTCCGGGTCGAGACGCCTCGTCGCCCGCATCACCCGCACAAGCCCGCTTTCGAGGGCCGAGCGGGTCGCTTCCGGCGCCGCGAGCAGGCTGCTCGACCAGGGCGCATCCGCGAGCGCCGACAGGCGGTCGGCGTCCCAGGTCGTTCGTGGTGACAGATAGGTCTCGCTCAGCAGACTGGGCGTGATGGCGCGCACGGCGCCGGTCAGTGGATGGCAGGTCTCAAGAGGATCGAGGCGCATGTGAAATCAGGGCTCCGACGAATCCGGGTCGCCTCGCAAGGTGAGGGCAGGGGGTGACGAAACCTGACGCGCCCGCGCGCGTGCGCAGCCGAGCGTCATGGCATCGCTCCGAAGTCCGAACGTCTGTGGTCGGCGACAAGCCGTTTCAGCGCGTCGGGGGCGACCACGTCGACGGCGTCGCCCCAGCAATGGAGATGCCAGGCCATCTCCAGCCAGCCGCCGGCGTGAAAGCGCTCCTCCAGGCCGCCATCGGGCAGGCGGCGCGTCTCCTGGCGGGAATGAAAGCGCCACTCGGCGGCACGCTCGGCGGCCGCTGGCGAGAAGCGCCAGATCACCTCGCCGTATTCCGCGTCGTCATGCCAGGAGCCGAAGTCGCGCGCCGCATAGGCTTCCAGGTCGAAGCTGGGGTCGCGCTCGAAGCTTCCGGCCAGAACCTCCGGCCGCTGGATCTGGTCGAGGCGATACCGCCGCATCTCCGGGCCCTTGTCCGGCCGTCGCGCGACCAGGTAGCGGCGCACGCCGACCAGGATCCCGTAGGCGTCCACGATGCGCCGAACTCCGCCGTAGGATCTGGTCCCACGACCGGGATTCCCCTGACGGCGCAGATTCGATTCAATCTGCGCGAGGAGGAGGCTTCGATGCGCCGTCACGACCTGAGCGACCGGGAATGGACGATCATCCAACCGCTGCTGCCGCAGAAGTCGCGGCGCGTGGCACGGGTGGACGAGCGTCGGGTGACCAGCGGCGTTCTGTGGAGGTTCCGGGCGGGACGCATGGCGCGACGTGCCCGAGCGCTACGGGCCGCGCGCCCCGCTTTACAACCGCTTCACGCGGTGGCGCGCGGCCGGGGTCTGGGATCGCATTCCGGACGCGATCTCAGAGGTCTGTGACGGCGACATCGTGATGATCGACCGTTCCTGCGTCCGCGCGCATCAGCGCGGAGCCGCAGGAGAAAGGGGGGCGACGACCCTGGCTGCATGGGACATTCCCGCGGTGGGCCGACCACCAGGATCCACGCCCTGGTCGATGCCGAAGGCCTCCCGATCCGCCTGACGCTGACGCCCGGCCAAGGCGGGCGACGCGCCGGTGGGAACCGAGTTCGTCGCCGATCTCGACCCAGGCTCGATCGTGATCGCGGATCGCGTCTGCGAGGCCAACCCGATCCTCGAAGGCGCAGCGGCCCGCTGCGTTGGGGCGAACATCCCGCCCCGTGTGATCCGCAAGGATGCCTTCAGCATCAGTCCACGGGTCCAGCGACAGCGCAGCCTGGTCGAGCGCTTCTTCAGCCACATCGACAGTTCCGCGGTTTCGCCACGCGACATGACCGGAACCCGAACGACCACCTGGCGACTCTCAAGCTCGCCGCCATCCGCGTCTGCATAGCGAACATATGAGGTCGCATCCTAGCGGCCGAAGCGGGCGCGAAGCTCTCGGGCCAGCCAGAAGCGGCCCTCGAGCCAGGGCGAGAGCTCCAGCACCCGGCCGCCGCGGAAGGCGATCAGGGCGGTGCGGTCGTCCTCGGTGACGCCGGTGACGTCCTTGAGCGGCAGGGCGTAGCGGGAGCCGAGGATGTTGCGCGAGGCGATGCGGTCCCAGGTGACGGTGACCCGCTCGCTCAGCTGCACGGCCCGGCGGGCGGCGACGCCGGCGAGGCCCAGGAAGATGATCCAGTGCCAGAAGGTGGGGCCCACGCCCTCGCCCGCAGCCATGCGCTCGAACAGCGAGCGGCCCACCAGGGCGGCGACGGCGGCCAGCGCCAGCAGCCACCACCAGGCCGACGGCGCGGCCGAGAGGATCACCGCCGTGCCCTCGCGCAGCGGCTCGTCCCAGGCCTTGCGCTGGTCGGAGCGGAAGCGGGCGCGCGCGCCGAGGTTGCGCCAGACCAGCCAGCACAGGAACAGGAACAGGGCGGCAAGGGCGATGCGGATGATCATGCGGCGGGCTCTGCGGTTTCCCCGGGTAGCAGAGATATAGGGACGCGCGTGCGCGATGTCCCGCCCTGCAGCCGGTTCGTCGGGGGGCGGGTCTACAGGCGCCCTGCGGGCGGGCATGGCTGGGCTGCACCGGTGGCGGGGGGGGCGAGGGATCGGCGAGGACGGGAGCCTCCGGCGGGCTCCTGACTCACCAAAGAACAGGCCCCGCGCCTGTCCTCCGGAGCCGCCTCTCGCTGCTTGATGCCTGAGCGACTCGCCCGCCCCGGTCAAGGACAAGCCCGCCTGCGGCGGGTCGCTTCGCGATCCCTGACCGGGGCAGGCGAGTCGCTCTGATCGGCATCAGCG
>CAXGVP010000529.1:0-3475 GCA_964013055.1 uncultured Albimonas sp. | reverse complement strand
CGCCGGAAGCGGTCAAGGACAAGCCGCCTTCGGCGGTCGCTGCGCGATCCTTGACCGCTTCCGGCGAGTCGCTCTGATCGGCATCAGCGATGGACGGCTCCGGAGAACAGGCGCTGCCGGGAGAGCATGGGGCGGGCGGGGGCTGGGGCCGGGGTCAGACGGGGAACCAGGCGGAGGTCTCGGTGGCGCCGTCGAAATCCTGGGTGGTGAGGTGGACGGTCTCGGCCTCGAACGCGTCGGGGGGGAAGGCGAGGGCGCCGTCGCGCAGCGGGTTGGTCGAGCGCTCGATGATGCCGCCCTCGGGCGTCAGGCGGCCGCGGCAGAATTCCTGGTCGAAGAGGCGGCGGAGCGCGCCGCGGTGGCGGTGGGCCAGCGCCCGCTCCAGCCGCTCGGGCAGGGGGGCGGGGGCGGCCAGCGCCTCGGGCGCGCCGCGGCCCAGCAGGAAGCGGTCGCCGGCGCGCGCCAGCACCGCGGCCTGGCCGTCGGCGCGGCGCAGCTGGCGGCCGGCGAGCGGGGGCTCGGTCGGCTCGCGGCGCCAGAGCTCGGCGTAGTCGGCGAAGACGCCGCGCTCGATCAGGTCGCCGTCCTCGAAGAACAGCGCGCCCACGTCCGGCCCGTCGAGGGGACCGCGCCAGTTGACCCGGCGGGTCCAGGTGCACACGCCCCGTTCCACCGCCGTGGCGCCGGCGAAGCCTTCGGAGCGGGCGAGCGCGCGCAGCACCCGCGGGGGGAGGTCGGCGAGCGCCTTGGCGCCGCGCACGTCGGGCAGGCCCTCGGGCAGGCGCAGGTCGACGTGGAGGCGGCCGGCCAGGATCCAGTGCACCTCGGTCGTCGCGTCCTCCTGGCCCGGGGCGCGCAGCCAGGCGCGCCGCCACAGGCCCTGCACCGCCTCCAGCGTCGGCTCCAGGCCCAGGGCGGCGGGGAGGCGGGGGTCCGGAGGCTCGGAGGTCGAGGGGGCGGCGCTCATCTCAGACCGCCGACTTCAGGGCCATGAGGCCGGCCGTGATGTCGGCGGTCGAGCGCACGGCGCCTTCCTGCAGGTATTCCATGGCGCGCAGCGAGGCGGCGTGGGCGGCGTCCGAGCTGCCGCCCACCGCGTCGCCCACGATGCGGCAGTAGTAGTCGTGCTGGTGGCCGTCGGCGAAGGTGTAGTGGCAGCACACGTCCGTCAGCCCGCCGATCAGGATCAGGGTCTGCGCCTTCAGGCCCTTGAGCAGGATCTCGAGCTCTGTGCCGAAGAAGCAGGAGTAGCGGCGCTTGCGGATGAAGTAGTCCTCGCCGGGGCGGTAGCCGGTTTCCTCGATGGCGATCTCGGTCCCCTCGCGGCCCTCGACGCAGTGGACGCCCTCGGCGCCGTCGAGTTCGCGGCCGAAGTCGACCAGGTCGGGGCGGTGCGCCTCCTGGAAGAAGATCAGGGGGGTCGCGGTCTCGCGGGCCGCGTCGATCACCTGGCGGGCGCGGGCCATGTTGGCGCGCCAGTCGGCCATCTTGGGGATGCCGACGTCGTAGCCGTCGAGGAAGCCGCCCTTCTGGATGTCGATGACGAGCACCACGGGATTGCCGACGATCATGGGCTGGCGGGGCATGGGGCGGCTCCTATTGGCGGCGGGAGGGGTCGGCCCCCATCAGCCGCGGCAGGTCGCCGAAGCGGGCGACCAGGCCGAAGACGGCGACGGAGGTCAGGATGAAGGCGATGGCTCCGACCGCCATGGTCGGGGTGAAGCCGTTGCGCAGGCTGTTGAAGATCTGCAGCGTCACCGTGGCGTAGGCCGAGGCGGAGACGAAGAACATCACGATGAACTCGTTGAAGCTCAGCACCAGCGCGAAGAAGAAGCCCGACAGCGTGTAGGGGATCGTCTGCGGCAGGACGATGGTGCGGAAGGTGGTGCGTTCCGTCGCCCCCAGGGTGGCGGCGGCGTCGAGATGGGCGCGGTCGATGCTCTGCAGGCCGATGGAGATGGTGGCGAGCGGCAGCGCGCCGTGCAGCGCGGCGTGCGAGAGGATGCCGGCCGGGATCGTGCCGCTCAGGCCGGAGAAGGCCCACAGGAACCCCAGGCCGACCCCGAAGACGATGGGCGGCAGGGCGAAGGGCATCGCCATCGAGCCGGCCAGCAGCCTTGAAAGCCTCGTGTCGCGCCGCCACAGGCCGTAGGCCGTCGGCCAGGCGATCAGGGTGGCCAGCGCGGCCGAGGTCGTGGCGATCAGGATCGAGCGTTGCAGGGCCCGGGTCCAGACCGGATCGGAGACGAAGAACTCGACGAAGCGGTCGAGGGTCGGGTCCTCGGGCGGGAACAGCATGGTGCGGCCGCCGTTCAGGGCGGCGGCGCAGACCACCACGATGGGGGCGAGCACGAAGAGGGCGCACCAGGCGAGGTAGAGGCGGCCCGCGAGGCGGCTCATGTCTTCGCCTCCGCAAGGCGCGCCAGGCGCAGGGAGGCGAACAGGAACCCTCCCGCCGTCAACAGCAGGATCACCGCCTGGGCGGCCCCGAAGGGCGCGTTGAGCGTGGCGCCGCGGACGGACTCGTAGATGGTGATGGTCAGGGTCTGCCTGGCGGGGTCGGCGAAGACCGAGATCGCGACATAGGCGCCCAGCAGGTAGACGAAGAGCAGCAGGACGGCGCCGGTCAGCGGCAGGCGGGCGGCGGGCAGGACCACGGTGCGGATCACGGTGAAGGGGCGCGCGCCCATGGTGCGCGCGGCCTCGAGCATCGCGGGGTCGAGGCGGGAGAGCGCGGGGTAGAGCAGGATCACCGCGTAGGGGAAGACCAGGTAGCTCATGGTCAGGACGGTCGCGAAGACCGAGGTCTTGAAGCGCACGTTGCGGGGCGTCGCCATGCCCCAGTCGCGCAGCGTGTCGAACCAGCCGACGTGCTGGAGCCAGCCGGTCAGCCCGGTTTCGCGGAACACCATCGGCAGGCCGGAGCGGTTGGAGAGCAGCACGTCCCAGCCCATCACCACGAAGACTTCCGAGAGCGACAGGGACGAGAGCAGGAACACCAGCCAGACGGTCTGCAGCCGGCGGGACTGGCGGGTCATCAGCCAGGTGAAGGGGAAGGCGAAGGCCACCGCGATCACCGAGGCGAGGCCCGCGTAGGCCAGCGTCCACCACAGCTTCTGCAGGTAGAGGAAGGAGGGGTCGCCCGGTCCCTCCAGCCCCACGAAGAAGCGCACGTAGTTCTCGAGGCTCAGCGCCCACCGCCAGGAGGCGCCCTCGACCACCTGGCCGAAGGAGACGACCAGGACGATGGCGAAGGGGGCGACGCAGAGGACCGCGAGGATCAGGCCGAGGACCCCCTGGACGGCGCCGAAGCCGGGGCGCGGCGGGGCGGGGGGCTCGGCGGGCGCGGGCTGGGCGGCGGCGGTCATGACAGGCGGGCGGGGGCGCCGCGTCGGGCGTCGGGCCTGGGGGGGGCGTCAGGCTCGCGGCGCGGGGCGGGCGCGGCGCCTGGGGCGGGCCTCGCGAGGCGGGGCTT
>CAXGVP010000528.1:0-3486 GCA_964013055.1 uncultured Albimonas sp. | reverse complement strand
AGGCGTCCACGTCGGCGCCCCCGTCGATGGTGGCCGCCGCGCGGGTCAGCTCGCGCCACAGGCGGATGGCGGCGGCGCGGTCCTCGCCCGTCAGGTCCTGCGCGCCCTCGGCCCAGGCGACGCCGTCCATGTCGCGCTCGGTCGGGGCCGAGCGGACCTCGGTCGGCAGGTCCAGGTCCTTGGCCAGGCGGCGCAGGATGGTCAGGCGCTGCCAGTCCCGCTCGCCGAACACCAGCACGTCGGCCTGGGCCTGGCTGAGCAGCCGGGTGAAGGCCAGCGCGAAGCCGTCGAAGCGGTCCGGCCGGTCCTCGCCGCAGAGCACGTCGGTCAGGCCGCGGAGCTGGATGTCGACGACCGAGGCGGCGGGGAACAGGCTCTCGGCCGAGGGCAGGTAGACGGCGTCGGCGCCGGCTTCCTCGACCTGCTCCGCGGCCTCGATCTCGTCGAACGCGTCCTCGTCGTCGCCGGGCCCGGGCCGGCCGTCCGTGCCGTCGTCGCACCAGCGCGCGACCACGGCCAGAACCCGGTCCGCCTCGCCGCGGGCGGCGCGGATCAGGCCCAGGTGGCCTTCATGGAGCGCCCGTCCCACCGCGACCACGGCGACGGTCTCGCCGAAGGCGCGCCAGGAGCGGATGCGGGAACGAAGCTGGGGAGTCGATCGGAGGATCGGCAGACCTTGCATGCGGAGTAGCACCTCGAGAAAAGCGAAAACGTGCCGCTTGACGGTATGGGAAACCGGTCGCCGGGATGCCGACGACCGATATCACGCCGCCGGAATATGACGCTATTGTGGCCGGAGCGCCGATGCAAGCGTCGGCACATCCAGCTTTGACGCAAGGGCATCAAGAGTCTTTACCTGCGCGGAAGCCCTGGGGGCGGTCAGCGACAGGCACAGCTGCGCCTGGCTGCGCAGGATCACGCCGTCGGCCAGCGGCCGCAGCCGGTTGGCGGTCAGCGTGGCCCCCGAGGAGGTGATGTCGGCGATCGCCTCGGCCGTGCCCTGGCGGACCACGCCCTCGGTCGCGCCCTGGCTGTCGACCAGCAGGCAGTCGGCCACGCCGTTGGCGCGCAGGAAGCGGCGCACCAGCAGGTGATACTTGGTGGCGATGCGCAGCGGCCGGCCGAGCTGCGCGCGCAGCCGCCCGGCCACGGCGTCGAGGTCGTCCATGGTCTCGACGTCCGCCCAGGCGTCGGGCACCGCCAGGATCAGGTCCGCGTGGCCGAAGCCCATCGGCGCCAGCAGGCGCACGGCGGCGTCGGCGTCGGGGATCTTCTCGCGCACCATGTCCTCGCCGGTGACGCCGAGGTGGATGCGGCCGGCCGCCAGTTCGCGCGGGATCTCGCCGGCCGAAAGCAGCGCGAGGTCCACGCCCTCGATCCCCTCGATGCGCCCGGCGTATTCGCGGTCGCTGTCCGAGCGGACCACGCGCAGGCCGCGGTCGGCGAACCAGGCGCGGGCGCTGTCCATCAGCCGGCCCTTGGAGGGCAGGCCGAGGATGATGCGGTCGGAATTCCGGGCCTGGCTCATGCGACGCCTCCCGCCGGTCCGGTGGCGGCGATCATCGCCTCGGGCCGCACGATGCCTCCCACCGCCGGCAGGGCCGCGTGGCCCAGCCGCTGGGTCAGCGCGTCGTAGCGCCCGCCGCCGCCCAGAGGGGGCAGAGGCAAGCCGGGGACCGCGAATTCGAAGGTGAAGCCGTCGTAGTATTCCAGCCCCCGCCCGAAGGAGGCGTCGAAGGGCAGCGCAGCGGCATCCACCCCGCGGGCCTCCAGCGCCTCGAGCCTGCGCGCGAAGCGGTCGAGAGCCGGGGACAGCGCCCCGCCCTCGTCCAGCGCGCGCAGCGCGTCGAGCGCCCGGGCGGAGGGCTCGGCGACGGCGAGCACCGCCTCCAGCCCGCCGATGCGCGCCGGGCGGCCGATCAGGCGGGGATGCAGGCCGATCGAGAGCATCCGCGCCTCGCCGCGGGCGGCCTCCGCGCGCAGCCGGTCGAGGGCGGCCAGGCAGTAGTCGGCGAAGTCGCGCGCCTGGAGGAAGCCGCCGCCCGGCTCGAAGCGCATGTCGTTGGTGTCGAAGGCGTAGGGAAGGACCACATGCGCCCGCCCCGCCGCCTCGACCGTCCAGGGCAGGTCGTCGTCGTAGGCGTCGGAATCGTAGAGGAAGCCGCCATGCTCGGCCAGCAGCCGGCGGGTGTTCGGCGAGGAGGCCGAGCGGGTGTGCCAGCCCACCGGCGCCTCGCCCGCGGCGGCGGCGATGGCGGCGTGGGTGCGGGCGATGGCGACGCGCTCGGCGGCCTCGTCCATGCCGGCGTGGGATTCCCAGCGCCAGCCGTGGCAGGAGATCTCGTGACCCGCGGCCCGGGCGGCCCGGATCAGCCAGGGCGTGCGCTCGGCCGCGCGGCCGCAGGTCGAGAAAGTGGCGGGGATGCCATGGGCCGCCAGCGCGTCCAGCACCCGACGGAAGCCGGCGCGGGCGCCGTAGGCGAACTGGCTCTCCATGCAGGGGTCGGGCAGGGCGTCGAGGCGCTGGTTGGCCTCGGGCAGGCGTTCGTTGACGGGATCGCCGTCGGCGACCGAGAACTCGGCCCCCTCCTCGACGTTCACCACCACCGAGACGGCCAGGCCCTGGCCCTCGGGCCAGGGCGGCGGCGGCGCGCCGTCCCACCAGCCGCGCAGGTTCCTGCGGTCGTCCATCCCGGCCCCCCTTGCCGCCTCGGAGCGCAGCCTTGCACGGGCCGGGCCCGCGGGCGAAGGGGCAGGGCGTCGCGGCGCAATGATGGGGAGAATTCTAGGCGCTTTCCAGTTGCGGGCGGCTTCAAGAAAATGGATTTTCCCGGTGGGTAGTGTTGCGTCGTTCAGGGGAGCTGATGCGCCATGCGGACAAGCGCGATCTGGTCTGGGAAGTCGGGGAACGCCTACGTCACGGTTCGGTACGGTCTGGGGGACGAGACGCCGGCGCTGCCGGCGGTCTGCGTGGCGACCCGGGCGATGGCCGGCGGTCGCCGCCCGGTGCTGGTGGTGCTGGCGGTCGACGACGCAAGCGCCGCCCTCGGCGAGCACGGCGACGCCGTCGAGCGCCTGGCCCGGCAGGGCGTGCAGGACGTCCACCTGTGGTTCGACGTCGGCCAGACGCCGATGCGCGACGTGATCGCCGCCGACCTGGCCGCAGCCCTGGGGCCGTTCCGCCCCGACGCCGCGCAGCCGGCCGGGCGGAGCAGCGTCGCCTGACCCCCTGGCCCGGGCGGCGTCGTCCGGGCCGCTCCCGGTTCAGTCGCGGTTCAGCCTGACGCGCGTAGCCCTGCCGGCAGGGTCGGTGCGCGCGGATCGGGGTGGGCTCGGCCGGCGGTCCGGCCGGGCGGCGCAAGCCGCCGCGATTTCAAGGGAGACCGCCATGCTCCAGCTTTCCTCGCGCGCCGCGGCTGCGGCGCTTGCGATGCTCGCCGCCGGGTCCACCTTCACGTCAAGCACGACCGGCCCGCCCATCTTGTG
>CAXGVP010000527.1:0-3490 GCA_964013055.1 uncultured Albimonas sp. | reverse complement strand
GGGGTTCGCCCCCGACTCGCCGACGTTGGAGAGGGCCGCGAAATGCATCACCGCATCGGGCTTCACCTGATCGAAGGCGGCTTTCAGCGCCGCCTCGTCCAGCAGGTCGCCCTCGATCATCTCGCCGAACTTCACGGCCTGCTTCCAGCCGGTCCGGAAGTTGTCGAAGACGACGGGCTCATGCCCCGCCGCGCGCAGCGCCTTGCACCCGTGCGAGCCGATGTAGCCCGCGCCGCCGGTCACCAGAACTTTCGCCATGCGCTGCTTACTCCGCCGCGGGCATGTAGTTGACCGTGTCCCGCAGGAACTCGGCGAAGTCGGGGCCCAGGTCGGGGCGCGCCAGGCCGAAGGCCACCGTCGCCTTGAGGAAGCCCGACTTGGAGCCGCAGTCGAAGCGCCGCCCCTCGAAGCGGTAGCCGTAGACGTCGCGCCCCTCGGTGATCTCGCGCGCGATGGCGTCGGTCAGCTGGATCTCCCCGCCCGCGCCCTTCTGGCCGTCGTTGAGCGTGGTGAACACCGACGGCGCCAGGATGTAGCGCCCGATCACCGCCAGGTTCGAGGGCGGGTTGATCTTGGGCTTCTCGACCATGCCCTGCGCCTTCACCAGCCGGCCCATGTCGTCGGCCACGTCCAGCACGCCGTAGGCCGAGACCTGTTCGCGCGGGACCTCCATGGTGGCGACCATGCAGCCGCCGGTCTCCTTGTAGGCGTCCATCATCTGCTCGAGACAGGGCGTCTCGGCCGAGATCACGTCGTCGGGCAGCAGCACCGCCACCGGCTCGTCGGCGCCGATCAGGCGGCGGGCGCACCACACGGCATGGCCGAGGCCCAGCGCCTCGGTCTGGCGGACGTAGGCGATCTGGCCGCTGTCCATGTTGGCCTTGCGCACCTCGGCCAGCAGGTCGTCCTTGCCCTTCTCGACCAGCGCGCGCTCCAGCTCGGGGGCGAGGTCGAAATAGTCCTCCAGCGCGGACTTCCCGCGGCTGGTGACGAAGATGAATTCCCTGATGCCGGCGGCGCGGGCCTCGTCGATCGCGTACTGGATCAGGGGGCGGTCGACCAGCGGCAGCACCTCCTTGGGGATCGCCTTGGTCGCCGGCAGGAACCGGGTGCCCAGACCCGCGACCGGGAAGATCGCCTTCGTGACCTTGTTGCTCATGCTCGTCCTCGTTGCGGCCTGCGTCCGCGGTCCGCCGCGGCGCGCCTGTCGATCCGTCTCGCCTGTGCCTCGCGCGGGGGACCGGTCGGGTCCGGAGCCTTGCGCAGGCCGCAGGCACCTTGGCCACGTCGACGTGACGACGGCGTGACCGGATTTCGGCGCCGCGGGCGCGTGCGCCGCGACGCGTGCGCGCAGGGCCTCAGCTCAGGCCGGCGCGGGCCATGGCGGCCTCGACCCGGGGCACGTCCTGGGGGTTGTTCACCTCCCAGAACACGCGGCCGCGGGCCTCGACCTCCACGCATTTCAGGGGCGTGCCGTTCTCGAGGAACCGCAGCTGCTCCAGCCCCTCCCAGCGCTCCAGCTCGCCCTCGGGCCAGCCGGAATAGGCGGCCAGCGCCGCGGGCCGGTAGGCGTAGCAGCCGACGTGGTGGAACACCGGCGGCGCCTCCTCCGCCCCGAAGGTGCGCCCGGTGTAGGGGATCACCTCCTTGGAGAAGTAGAGCGCCCGGCCCGCCCGGTCGAACACCGCCGTGGTGCCGCCGACGCGCCCCGCCGCCCGGTCTTCGAGGAAGGCCGCATGGGCCTGCGCGTCGCAGCGCAGGACGGGGGTGGCGACGTCGAACTCGGGCGCGGCGGCCATGGCGTCGCGCAGCGCCTCGACGAACCACGGCGGGGTCAGCGGCGCGTCGCCCTGCAGGTTCACCACCAGGTCGGGCGCGGCGGCCAGCCCGGGCAGGGCGGCGGCGCAGCGCTCGGTCCCGTTGCGGCAGGACTCGGGGGTCATGATCACCGCGGCGCCGAAGCTCCGCGCGTGGTCGGCGATGCGCTCGTCGTCGGTGGCGACCGCGACCTCGGCGAAGCCCTCGGCCGCCATCGCCGCCTCCCAGCTGCGCTGGATCAGGGTCTTGGCGACGCCGTCGGCGCCCTTCAGCGCCTGCAGCGGCTTGCCGGGGAAACGGGAGCTCTTGTAGCGAGCGGGGATGATGATGGCGGCGCGCATGGCTCGCGGCCTCGTCTCTTCAGCGCCCCTCGTTCACAGGGGCTTCACGTTCACGCCCGGGGCATAGCACACGAAGAACGGGTTCGCGAAGCCCGACTTGCCGTAGGGAAGCGGCCCGCCGCCCTCCAGCCTGTCGACATGCCCGCCCGCCGCGCGCAGCACGGCGTCGCCGGCGGCGGTGTCCCACTCCATCGTGCGCCCGAGGCGGGGATAGAGGTCCGCCTCCCCCGTCGCCACCAGGCAGAACTTCAGCGAGGAGCCGGCCGAGAGGAAATCCGCCACCTGGTACTGGCCGATGTAGTCGTCGGTCGCCTGGTCGCGGTGCGACTTCGAGGCGACCACCTTCAGCCCGCCCATGTCCGGCGTCGAGACCGCGATCGGCTTCAGCGCCTTCGTCTCGACGTCCATCTCCTCGGCCTTGCCCGAGGCGGTGGTGCGGAACAGGCGGCCCAGGACTGGGGCGTAGACGACGCCATGGGTGGGCACGCCGTTCTCGACCAGGGCGATGTTCACGGTGAACTCGCCGCGGCGGTTCACGAATTCCTTGGTCCCGTCGAGCGGATCCACGATCAGGAAGGTCGAGACCTCCTGCCCGTGGGTGGCGGCCTGCTCCTCGGTCACCAGCGCGATGTCGGGGAAGGCGGCGCGCAGGCCGGCGGAGATATGGGCGTCGGCCTTGGTGTCGGCCTCGGTCACCGGGCTCTCGTCGGACTTGGACTTCACCTCGAAGTCGGGCGAGGCGTAGACCTCCATGATCAGGTCGCCGGCTTCCAGCGCCAGTTTCGTGAAGGTCTCGGTGATCGCCGCGTAATCCATGGCTTCGCGCCCCTTTGTTCCACACGCGGCGCAGCATTGACGCGGCCGGCCCGCGAAGTCGAGCGCAGCGGGGCCGCAGACCCCGACCCCTGCCGCGTCCCGTCGTCGCCCTGAGGGGCGCGCCCGGGAGGCGTCGCCCTGAGGGGCGCGCCCGGGGAGGCGTCGCCCTGAGGGGCGCGCCCGGCGAGGCGTCGCCCTTGGGGGGGGCGCCCGGGGAGGCGTCGCCCTGAGGGGCGCGCGGGCGTCTCGCCCGTCACGCACCTGACGCTTGATCGTCACGAAACCTTCGCCAGACTGTCATGCAGCCCGCCCGCACCGCCCCAGGAGCCTGCGCATGACCCGATCCCGTCCGCTTCGCCTCGCGCTCGTCGCCGCGCTGGCCCTCGCCGCCCCGGCGCTGGCGAAGGCCCCGACCGACGGCGCCGGCCTGGCGCTCGCCGCAGACCCGGTGGCCGACTGCGACCGCCTCGCCGCCTGGGCGCCCGACCCCCAGCGCGAGGCGGCGCCCGTCGCCG